>JBKOVW010000023.1:0-3820 GCA_046724095.1 Actinomycetota bacterium
CGGCCCGCGCCCCGGGTCGCCGAAGTTCGGAATCTGGGGCTCCTCGTGGTAGGAGCGGCCCACGCCGTGGCCGACGAGCGAGCGGACGACCGAGAACCCGCCGCGCTCGACCACCTCCTGGACGGCGTGGGAGATGTCCCCCACGCGGTTGCCCGCACGCGCGTGCGCGATGCCCGCCTCCAGGGCCTGCTTGCCGACCTCGAGGAGCCTGGCCGACTCGTCGTCGACCTCGCCCACGGCGTAGGTGTAGGCGCTGTCGGCGACGAGGCCGTCGAGCGTGATGCCGACGTCGACGGAGATCAGGTCGCCCTCCTCGACGCGGTGGTCGCCGGGGATCCCGTGCACGACCATCGCGTTCGGCGAGATGCAGGTCGCCGCCGGAAAGCCCCGGTAGCCCTTGGAGGTCGGCACTGCGCCGTGCTCCCGGATGAACTCCTCCGCGATGTGGTCGAGCTCGCCCGTCGTGATCCCCGGCTGGATGTGCTCGCCGAGCAGCGCGATCGTCTCGGCGACGAGCTCGCCGGCTCGCGCCATGCCCTCGATCTCCTGGCTGGACTTGCGAATGATCAAGCGGGTACCTGCTCCAGAGCGGACTGGATCTCCGCGAACACCTCGTTCTCGCTGCGCTCGCCGTGCACGGGGACCAAGTTACCCCGCGCGCGGTAGTACTCGATGAGCGGCTCCGTCTCGCGGTGGTAGTTCTCGAGCCGGCGCCTGATCGCCTCGTCGGTGTCGTCGGCGCGACCCTCGATCTCGGCCCGCTTGCGCAGGCGCTCGAACGCCACCTCGTCGGGGATCTGCAGCGCGAAGACGACGTTGAAGGAGCGACCGATGTCGCCGAACATCTCGTCGAGCGCCTCGGCCTGACGCGTCGTGCGCGGGAAGCCGTCGAGAATGAAGCCGCCGTCGGTATCGGTCTGGCCGAGCCGCGTTCGGATCAGCTCGATCATCAGGTCGTCGGACACTAGGTCGCCGCGGTCGTACACGTCCTTGACGCGCTTGCCGAGCTCCGTGCCGGCCTGCATCTCCGAGCGGAGGATCTCGCCGCTCGCGATGTGCGGGATGTCGTACTCCGCCGAGATGCGCGCGGCTTGCGTGCCCTTGCCCGCGCCCTGCGGGCCGAGCAGCAGAACGTTCAGCGGCATGCGGTTACTTGAGGAAGCCTTCGTAGGAGCGCGCCATCATCTGCGACTCCATCTGGCGCATCGTGTCGAGCGCGACGCCGACGACGATCAGCACGGACGTGCCGCCGAGCGCTCGCGACGTGGCCTGTGAGAAACCGCCGTACTTGATGAAGATGCTCGGCAGCACGGCCACCGCCGCCAGGTAGAGCGAGCCGGGCAGCGTCAGCCGGGTGAGCACACGGTCGAGGTACTGCGCGGTCGGCGCGCCCGGCCTGATGCCCGGGATGTACCCGCCGTAGCGTCGCAGGTTGTCGGCCTGGTCGACCGGGTTGAACTGAACGGCCGTGTAGAAGTAGGTGAACACGACGATCAGCACGCCCTCCAGGCCGATGTACAGCAGCGAGCCGTACGAGAAGTGCGCGTTGATCCACGACTGAGTCGACGGGAAGAACTGCGCGATCGTCGGCGGGAATGCCATCACGGCCGCGGCGAAGATGACCGGGATGACTCCGGCCATGTTCACGCGCAGCGGCAGGTACGTCGAGCCGCCGGCGGTCTGGCGGCGGCCCACCATCCGCTTCGCGTACTGGATCGGGATGCGGCGCTGGCCCTCCTGGATGAAGACGACCGCGGCGATGATCCCGAGCGCGATGAGCGGGAAGAACAGCCGCTCCATCGTGCCGCCGTTGTACCAGGCGGCGATCCCGGTCGGGGCAGACGAAAGGATGGACGCGAAGATCAGCAGCGAGATGCCGTTGCCGACGCCGCGCTTCGTGATCAGCTCGCCCATCCACATCAGCAGGGTGCAGCCGGCGGTCAGCGTGACGACGATCAGGACGATGCGTCCCGTGTCGGCCTGCAGGTTGCCCGCGCGCTTGAACAGGTACGCGTAGCCCGTCGACTGCGCGGCGGCGAGCGCCACGGTCAGGTAGCGCGTGTACTGGTTGATCTTGGCGTAGCCGGCCTCGCCCTCCTTCTGCAGCTGTTCGAGCTTCGGTACGACGACCGTCATGAGCTGCAGGATGATCGAAGCGGTGACGTACGGCATGATCCCGAGCGCGAACACCGCGAAGCGCGACAGCGCGCCGCCCGAGAAGACGCTGAGCAGGCCGAGGATCGTGCCGCCGCGGCCGTTGAAGTAGTCGTTGATCGTGCTCGAGTCGACGCCCGGCGCCGGGATCCACGAGCCGAGGCGGTAGAGCGCGAGGATGGAGAACGTGAAGAGGATCCGCTTCCGGAGCTCCGGCACGCGCCACGCGTTGGCGAGCCAGGAGAACACTTATTCCTCCTCGGCCGGCGCTTCCGGCGCGGGCGCCGGTCCGGACTGCGCGGCCTTCCGCTTCTTCGGCGGCTTCGCCTCGCGGAGCAGCGCCACCGTCCCGCCCGCGCCCTCGACCTTCTTGCGGGCGGTCGCCGAGATGGCATGGACGCGCACCGTGAGCTTCTTCTTGAGCTCGCCGTTGCCGAGCAGCTTGACGTCGGTCTTCGTGTTCTTGATCACGCCGCGCTCGACCAGCGTCTCCGGCGTCACCTCCGCGCCGTCGTCGAACGCGTCGAGAGCACCGACGTTGACCGGGACCGTGGACGTCCGGAACGGGCCGATCGGCATCGCGTCCTTCGACGTCGAGCCGCGCTGCTTGCCGAGCCGCATGTAGACGGGCATCTGGCCTCCCGCGAAGCCGACCCGCATCTTGTGCGAGCCCGCGCGCGACTTCTGGCCCTTGATCCCGCGGCCGGAGTAGCGGCCCTTGCCGGAGCCCAGGCCGCGCCCGATGCGCTTGCGATCCTTACGCGCCTGCGCCGGCTTCAGCGAGGACAGGTTGAGCTGCTCAGCCATTCTCGACCCTCACGAGGTGACGGACCTTCCTCAGCATGCCTGCGAGGACCTCGGTCTCGTCGTGCTCGACGGTCTGGCCGATCTTCCGCAGGCCGAGCGCGCGGAGCGTGCCGCGGTGCTTCTGCGTCTCGCCGATGACGCTGCGTGTCTGAGTGATGCGGACTTTGCTCATGGGTTTTGTTCACCTTCAGGGGAACCTTCCGGTTCCCCCGAACCCCCTCTACCGGTCCGCTTCGCGGACGGGCGCTCCGCGCCTGGGCTATTCGTACCTTCGCCATCTTCCTGCGCAGGCTCCTCCGGAGCCTTGTAGGGGAGCACCTGCGAGATCGAAAGGCCGCGCATCTTCGCCACCTCGTCCGGCCGGCGGAGGTTCTTCAGCCCGTCGACGGTCGCCTTCGCCATGTTGATCGGGTTCGTCGTGCCGAGGCTCTTCGCGAGGATGTCACGGATCCCCGCCAGCTCGAGGACGGCACGCACCCCGCCGCCGGCGATGACGCCCGTTCCCTCGCTCGCCGGCCGCAACAGCACGCGCGCGGCGTCGGAGCGGCCGAGGATCTCGTGCGTGATCGTCGTGCCGTGCTTCGGCACGGTGAAGAGGTTCTTCTTCGCGTCCTCGACGGCCTTGGTGATCGCCAGCGGCACCTCGCGGGCCTTGCCGTAGCCGACGCCGACCCGGTCGACCTCGTCGCCGATCACGACGAGCGCGGTGAAGGAGAAACGCCGGCCGCCCTTCACGACCTTGGCGACGCGGTTGATCTCGACCACGCGCTCCTTGAGCTCGCGGCTCTCCTCGCGCTCGATCACCTGGCGCTCGACGGATGTGAACTCAGGACGGGTGCTCAAAACTTCAGGCCTCCTT
>JBKOVW010000100.1:0-4052 GCA_046724095.1 Actinomycetota bacterium
GGCGCCGGGGCGAAGCCCGTGCCGCTCGCGCAGACGGAGGTCGACCGGATCCTGCACACCGGCCGCGGCGACGGCGAGCGCCCGCGCGCCCAGGTCGAGTACTCGCTCGGCGAGTCGGTGAAGGTGACGTCCGGTCCGCTCTCGGACTTCGACGGCGAGGTCGTCGACGTCAACGCGGACCAGCAGAAGCTCAAGGTCCTCGTCGACATCTTCGAACGCCAGGTCCCCGTGGAGCTCACTTTCGACCAGGTCAAGAAGCTCGACTGACATGGCCAAGAAAGTTCTGACACTGATCAAGCTGCAGATCCCCGGCGGGCAGGCGAACCCGGCGCCGCCGGTCGGCCCGGCGCTCGGCCAGCACGGCGTGAACATCATGGAGTTCTGCAAGGCGTTCAACGCGCAGACGCAGGCCGAGAACGGCCGCATCATCCCGGTGGAGATCACGGTCTACGAGGACCGGTCCTTCGACTTCATCACGAAGACGCCGCCGGCCGCCGTCCTGATCAAGGAGGCGCTGCGGGTCGAAAAGGGCTCGGGCGAGCCGAACCGCGAGAAGGTCGGCCGGTTGACGCGTGACCAGGTCCGCCAGATCGCAGAGACGAAGATGCCCGACCTGAACGCCCGCGACATCGAGCAGGCGATGCGGATCGTCGCCGGCACGGCGCAGTCGATGGGCGTGGAAACGGATGTCCTCACATGAGCACGCACGGCAAGCAGTACAGAAACGCGCGCGCCGGCTTCGACCGCGAGGAGGAGTACTCGCCGGTCGCCGCGATCCGGATGCTCAAGGAGATGCAGACGGCGAAGTTCGACGAGACGGTCGAGGTGCACTTCCGCCTGGGGCTCAACGTGCGCCACGCCGACGAGCAGCTGCGCGGCACGCTGATGCTCCCGCACGGCACCGGCAAGGACGCCAAGGTCGCGGTGTTCGCCGAGGGCGACAAGGCCCGCGAGGCGCAGGAGGCCGGGGCGGACATCGTCGGCTCCGCCGATCTCGCAAAGCGCGTCGAGGAGGGGTTCACCGAGTTCGACGTCGCGATCGCGACGCCCGATCAGATGGGCAACGTCGGCAAGCTCGGCCGCATTCTCGGGCCGCGCGGCCTGATGCCGAACCCGAAGACGGGCACGGTGACGATGGACGTCGCCAAGGCGGTGCGCGACGCGAAGGCCGGCAAGCTCGAGTACCGCACCGACCGCGGCGCGAACGTCCACGTCTCGATCGGCAAGAAGAGCTTCGACGAGCGGCAGCTGGTGGAGAACTACGCCGCCCTCGTCGACGAGATCGTGCGCGCGAAGCCGGCGGCTGCGAAGGGCCGCTACATCCGGCAGATCACGCTCACGTCTACGATGGGCCCCGGAATCCACGTCGATCCGCAGAAGACGCGCGGCATCGTCGACGAGCTGGAGGAGCAGGCAGAAGCAGTCCCCGCATAACGCCCGTCGCCAGAGACAGGAAGCGGCGCGAAGCGCCCGTCCGCGAAGCGGACCTGGGGAAAGGGTCTGGGAAAACCGGGAGGTTTTCCCGGCTCCGAGCAGAGCGCAGAAGCCTTCCCGAGGCGGATCGGTGAACCGAGGTCTCCACCTCCTTTCAGCGAGCCCGCCTGTGTGCGGGCTCGAATCGTTCGAGGAGGTGAGTACGTGAAGAAAGCGGACAAGGAGCGGGTCGTCGCCGACCTGACCGAGCGGCTCAAGAACACCGAGTCGCTGCTCGTCGCCGACTACCGCGGTCTGACCATGCCGCAGATCGACGAGCTCCGGACGAAGCTGCTCGAGCACGGCGCGCGCTTCGCGGTCGTGAAGAACACGCTCACGCGCCGCGCGGCGGAGGCCGCCGGCAGCGACACGTTGCTGGCGCTGCTCGAAGGGCCGACCGCGATCGCGTTCCTCGAGTCCGATGGCGATCCGGTCGCCGTCGCCAAGGCGCTCGTGGACGCGGCGCGCGAAACGCGCGTGCTGGCGCTCCGAGGCGGCATGCTCGACGGACGTCCGGTGGAGCCGAGCGAGATCGAATCGCTCGCGAAGCTGCCCCCGGTGGACATCCTCCGCGCCCAGGTCCTGGGTGCGGTCTCTGCGCCGCTGACGGCGATCGTCGGGCTGTTCACGGCGCCGCTGCAGGACCTGTACGGCCTGATCGACGCTCGCATCGAGCAGCTGCAGGCGCAGGGCGACACGTCCGGCGCGACGGCCGAGGCCGACGCGCAGACCGCGGAAGCCCAAGCCGAAGAGTCAACCACTGAGGAAACGCAATCCGATTCGGACGCGCCAGCGGCCGAATCGACAGAAGAGGAGGAGCAGTAATGGCAGCAACCGGTGTCGACAAGGTGTTCGACGAGCTCGGCAAGATGTCCGTGCTCGAGCTCGTCGAGCTGAAGAAGAAGATCGAGGACGAGTGGGGCATCACGGCTGCCGCTCCTGTCGCCGTGGCGGCGCCGGGCGCAGTCGCAGGCGGCGACGGCGCGGCGGCGGCCGAGGAGAAGACCTCCTTCGACGTCGTGCTCGCGGCCGCCGGCGGCCAGAAGATCCAGGTGATCAAGGTCGTGCGCGCGATCACCGGCCTCGGCCTGAAGGAGGCCAAGGACCTCGTCGACTCGGCCCCGAAGCCGGTCAAGGAGGGCATCGCCCAGGACGAGGCCGACTCGCTCAAGGCCCAGTTGGAAGAAGCGGGGGCGACGGTCGAAGTCAAGTAGTCCCGTGGCACCGAGGAGGGACATGTCCAGGGCCTGGCCCTGGACATGTCCCTCCTACCAAAAAAGCCGCTCTTAGGAGGCGGAAAGCCGCTCCGCGCCTGGCATTTCGGGGCGCGCTTCGCTACACTGGCACCAAGCTTCGGCGGATTCCGCAGGGTTGCCCTTGCACTGAAGTGGGGGGCTCGGGTACCCTGGCAGGTTGCGCCGCTGTTCTGCTGTCCACGCCCGTCTGCCCGCCGTACTCAGTTTTTCGCTCGATATCTCTAAGGGAGGCTGCATCTCTTGACCACCAAGGTCGCTGCGCCTAGCGCGCGCACCAGTTTTTCGCGTCTCAAGCACGTTCTCGACCTTCCCAACCTGATCGACATCCAGAAGGCCTCGTTCCAGTGGTTCCTGGACGAGGGCCTGCGCGAGACGATCGACGATATCTCGCCGATCGAGGACTACACCGGGACACTCGCGGTGGAGTTCGGCGCCTACAAGTTCGGGGAGCCGCAGTTCTCGATCAAGGAATGCCGTGAGAAGGACCTGACCTACCAGGCTCCGCTCTCGATGACGGTCCGCTTCGTCAACAAGGAGACGGGCGAGATCAGGGAGCAGACGGTCTTCATGGGGGACTTCCCGATGATGACCGAGTGGGGCACGTTCATCATCAACGGCACCGAGCGCGTCATCGTGACGCAGCTCGTCCGCAGCCCCGGCGCCTACCTGATGGAGCCGAAGGACGCGACCAAGCAGGTCTTCACCGCGAACCTGATGCCGTCTCGTGGCTCGTGGCTCGAGCTCGAGATCGACAAGAAGGGCGTCATCTACGCGCGTATCGACCGGAAGCGCAAGCTCCCGATCACGACGCTGCTCCGAGCGCTGCCCGAGGAGGACCCGTCGACCGGCTTCAAGCTCGACACCTCCTCGAACGAGGCGATCCTCAACCTGTTCGACAACTCGATCTTCGTCGTCAACACGCTCGAGAAGGACCCCTCCACGCGCGAGGAGGAGGCCCTGATCGAGGTCTTCAAGAAGCAGCGCCCGGGCGAGCCGCCCACGCTCGACAACGCCCGCAACCTGCTGAAGGCGCTGTTCTTCGACCCGAAGCGCTACGACCTGACGAAGGTCGGCCGCTACAAGCTCAACCAGCGGCTCGGCGTCAACGTCCCCGAGGACGTGCGCGTCCTCACCACCGAGGACATCCTCGCGCTCGTCAAGAAGCTCGTCGAGCTGCCGCACCGGCTCGGCGTCGACGAGGAGTCGAAGGACTTCGCCGCCGACGCGATCGTGCTCTCGCGCGATCCGATCCGCGGTGAGCTCGACGAGTACGAGCACTTCGGCAACCGCCGGCTCCGCACCGTCGGCGAGCTGATCCAGGAG
>JBKOVW010000406.1:0-22761 GCA_046724095.1 Actinomycetota bacterium
CGTCGGCGCCGATGTCCTCGACGACCTCGACACGTGCCCGAATGCCCTCGCCGTCCCCGGCAATGTCGACGTGCTCCGGACGGAAGCCCGCGACCTTGCCGTTTTGCGGCAGGAGATTCATCGCCGGCGAGCCGATGAAGCCCGCGACGAACAGGTTCGCCGGGCGCTCGTAGAGCTCCCGCGGCGGACCGACCTGCTGCAGGGTCCCGTCGTGGAGCACGGCAACGCGATGCCCGAGGGTCATCGCCTCGGCCTGGTCGTGGGTGACGTACACGGTGGTCACGCCGAAGTCCGCCTGGAGCGCGGCGATGTCCGCCCGCATCTGCACGCGCAGCTTCGCGTCGAGGTTGGAGAGCGGCTCGTCCATCAGGAACACGCTCGGGACGCGCACGATCGCCCGTCCCATCGCGACACGCTGCCGCTGCCCGCCGGAGAGCTGCGACGGCTTGCGTTCGAGGTACTCCGTCAGGCCCAGCAGCTTCGCCACTTCCTGCACGCGCGCCTCGCGATCGCGCTTCGGCACCTTTGCGATGCGCAACGGAAAGCCGATGTTCGCGGCGACCGTCAGGTACGGGTAGAGCGCGTAGTTCTGGAACACCATTGCGACGTCGCGGGCCTTCGGCGGGTCGTCGCTGACGTCGCGCTCGCCGATGAAGACGGCGCCGGCATCGACCTCCTCCAGCCCCGCGAGCATGCGCAAAGCGGTCGTCTTGCCCGATCCCGACGGGCCGACGAGCACCATGAACTCCCCGTCGGCGATGTCGAGGCTCAGCGCGTGGACGGCCGGGACCTCGTTGCCCGGATAGACACGTGTCGCTTCGACGTAACGAACCTCAGCCAACGCGCACCTCCTCGAACTCTTTCCGTACCCGCCGCTGTGCTTCCGGGCCGGCGTCGAGCTCGTCCAGGCCGAGCAGCGCTGCGCCGACGATTGCGGCGGACGCCGTCGGCCGCGCCGTCGCGTTCGGCGCCGCCTCGCGCAGGCCGCGCTCGATCGCGGCAAGGAGATCGCCGTCGGCGTCCTGGAGCACCCCGCCGCCCAGGAGCACCTCCACGGAGTCGTTCGTCAGGCCGAGGCGCTTCAACGCGACCCGGGCGAGTGCGACGACCTCCGCCGCGAGGCGCTGCACGATCTCGGCCGCGACGGCGTCGTCCGTCGCCTCCGCAAGCACCACCGGTGCGAGCTCGATCACCCGGCGCTGCGCGATCTGCCCGAAGTGGATGGCCTCTGCCAGCTGGCTCGGCGCCTCGAGACCGAAGTGCGCGGGGACGGCGTGCTCCAGGCTCGTCCGCGGGCCGCGGCCGTCCTCGCTGCGGGCGGCCGCGTACACCGCGGCGAGGCCGAGGTCGTACCCGCCGCCCCAGTCCCCGGTGATCTCACCGAGCGCCGGGAAGCGCGCGTGACGGCCGTCCGGCGCGACGCCCACGCAGTTGATGCCGGCGCCGCAGGTGACCGCGACGCCCCACCCCCGCTCCGTGCCCGCGCGCAGGACGGCGAACGTGTCGTTGTCGACGTGGACGCGCCGCGCCCAGCCGCGGGCCTCGACGGCCTCGCGCACGGCCTGCTCCTCCGGCGGGAAGTCGACGCCGGCGAGCAGCAGAGTTGCGACGTCCGCCACCTTTCCGTCGTGCTCGCCGATCGCTTCGGTCAGCAGGCGGTCGAGCACGCCGAGGCAGCCGTCGACGCCGAGATGCTGCGGCGAGCTGAGCGGTCCGCGGACGAGCGCGAGCAGCGACCCGTCGGCGCCGACGAGCGCGAGGTCCGTCTTCGAGTTGCCGCCGTCGACGGCGAGGACGGCGGCCCGGCTCATACGGCGCTCCCGACGAACATCCGCTCGACGAGCTCCTCCGTGACCGCGTCCTGCGCGATCAGCGGATGCGTGAGCAGCGCCTTGCGCACGAGCGCAAGGTCACCGGTCACAGCTGCCTGAGCTGCGAGGCGCTCGTACGCCGCGACGTGCTGCATCAGGCCGAGCAGCTCGGGCGCGACGGGCGGCTGCGGAAGCGCGTGCGCGCCGGCGCTGCCGACGCGCGCAGGGACCTCGACGACGTCGTCGGCCGCCATGCCCGCCACCGTGTCGCCGTTGCGGATGTCGACCACGTGCACCGCTCCGTCGCCGGCCGCGAGCGAGCCGACGAGGCCGATCGCGGCCTCGCTGTAGTACGCACCGCCGCGCTGGTCGAGCAGAGCCGGCTTCTCCGTCAGGCTGGGATCGCGATAGAGCTCGAGCAGGCCGCGCTCGATCTCGGCGACGGTAGCCGCGCGCGGCACGCCGTCGAGCTGCTCGGCGAGCACCTTGTCGTGCTCGTAGAAGTAGTGCAGGTAGTACGACGGCAGCACGCCGAGCTCCTCGATCAGGCCGCGCCGCAGCCCGACCTCCTGCGCGAGCTCGTCGGCGTGCGCTGCGAGGAGCTCCGGCAGCACGTCCTCGCCGTCGACGCGCGCGAAGCGGACCCACGAGAGGTGGTTGAGCCCGACCTGGTCGATCTGGATGCGCTCCGGCTCGACGTCCAGCAGCCGGGCGATCGTCCGCTGGGTCGTGATCGCGACGTTGCAGAGACCGACGGCACGGTGGCCGTGGTCGAGCAGCGAGCGCGTGACGATCCCGACGGGGTTCGTGAAATCGACGATCCAGGCGCCGTCGGCGGCGCGCTCGCGCACGCGTTCCGCGATCTCGAGCACCACGGGGACCGTGCGCAGCGCCTTGCCGAGACCGCCCGCGCCCGTGGTCTCCTGCCCGATGCAGCCGCATGCGAGCGGCAGCGTCTCGTCCGAGAGCCGAGCCTCCTGGCCGCCGACGCGGATCTGGATCAGCACGAAGTCGGCGCCGTCGAGCGCGCGGTCGAGATCGTCGGTGATCTCGAGCGCGCCCTCGTAGCCCTGGCGCCCGAGCATGCGCGCCGCAAGCCCGCCGACGACGTCACGGCGCTCCTCGTCGATGTCGTGCAGCACGAGCTCACGCACGTCGATGCGGTCGCGCTCCCGGGAGAGACCCGAGACGAGCTCCGGCGTATACGTCGAGCCGCCGCCGACGACGGCGATTTTCATGCGTTCACCGTCGATTCAAGCGTTTTCGGACAACGGCGCAGACGGACGCACGAGCAAGCTCGTGCGTCCTCATGTCGGCAGCGCAAGCGCAGCCTCATCCTTTGACCCCCGTGAGTGTCACGCCCTCGACGAACGCCTTCTGCGCGAGGAAGAAGAGGATGATCACCGGCATCATCACGAGCAGCGTCGCCGCCATCGTCAGGTTCCACTGCACCTGGTGCAGCGACCGGAACTCCGAGAGACCGATCTGCAGCACCCAGTGGCTCGGGTTCTCGCGCAGGTAGAGCAGCGGCAGGAAGAAGTCGTTGAACGTGTAGAGGAAGGAGAAGAGCGCGACGGCCGCGATCGCCGGCTTCGCCAGACGCAGCACGACGGTCAGGAGGATGCGCAGCTCGCCGCAGCCGTCGACCCGCGCAGCGTCGAGGTACTCCTCCGGGATCGTCAGGAAGAACTGGCGCAGCAGGAAGATCGAGAACGCGTCGCCGAACCAGTTCGGGATGATCAGCGGCCCGAGGTTGCCGACGAGGTGCAGCTTCGCCCACATTACGTAGAGCGGCACGACGGAGACGACCGGCGGCAGCATCAGCGCGATCAGCACGGTCGCAAACGCGAGGTCCCGCCCCCGCCAGCGGATGCGCGAGAGCGCGTAGGCGACCGGGATGCTCGAGCACAGCACGCCGAGGGTCGCCAGCACCGAGTAGATGAACGTGTTGATCGCCCAGCGCCAGACCGGCGCCTCGCGGAAGACGTCGACGTAATTCCCCCAGCGAAACGGGCTCGGCCAGAGATGCGACGAGAGCGCCTGCTCGTTCGTCATCAGCGACGTGAGCACGATGAACCCGAACGGTGCGAGGAACATGATCGCGACGACGATCAGGAGCGAGTGATCCGCAACCGAGACGAGGAAGCGCTTGCGGCGCACGGCCCACGGCGGCTTCCGCCGGACGAGCGTTCCCGCTGCGACCGGGACGCTCGCAGTGCTCATTTCACGGCTCCGGCGTAGTGGACCCACCGGCGCGAGTGCCGGATGATCAGCACGGTCACGGTGAAGGCGACGATCAGCAGCAGCACCGACAGCGCCGACGCGTAGCCCATGTTGAAGAACTTGAAGCCGTGCTGGTAGAGCAGCACGGGATAGAAGAGCGTCGACCCCTCGGGGTAGCCAAGGTTGTTGACGGTCTGGTCACCCGCCTGCGACGCCTGTCCGGCGGCGATGTTCGCCGCCACGTACGCCTGCGTGAAGTACTGCATCGCCGCGATCACGCTGATCACGACCGAGAAGAGGATGACGGGACTGATCGTCGGCAGCGTCACCCAGCGCATCCGCTGGAACGGGCCGGCGCCGTCGAGCTCGGCCGACTCGTAGAGCTGCTGCGGCGCGTCGAGAATCGCCGCGAGGAAGATGATCATCAGGTTGCCGACGCCCCAGATGCCGAGCAGTGTCAGCGACGGCTTCGACCACTGCGGCGATTGGAACCAGAGCGGCCCGTTGATGCCGAGATGGCCGAGGATCACGTTCACCGGCCCGGTCGCCGGGTTGAGCAGGTAGACGAACGCCATCGTCGCGGCGACGGGCGGTGCGAGTGCCGGCAGGTAGAAGACGGTGCGGAAGAAGCCGACGCCGCGCTTCGCGCGCGCGACCATTGTCGCGACTCCGAAGGCGAACAGGACCTGCAGCGGGACCATGATCAAGATCAGCCAGAGCGTGTTCTTCACAGCGGACCCGACCTGCGGGTCCTGCGTGAAGAGGTAGTGATAGTTCGCCCACCCGATCCACTTCGGCGACGAGAGCAGGTCGTAGTGCGTGAACGACAGGTAGACGCTCATCACGAGCGGATAGCCGAAGAACACGCCGAAGCCGACGATCCACGGCGACATCAGGAACAGCACAAGGCGGCGGCGGCGCCAGGCCGCCTTGCTGCGAGCCCGCCGGCGCTCGGCGGTGAACCGAGCGCCGGCAGTGATCGCAGTCTCTGTCACGGCACTCCGCCCGCCTGGGCCTGCTTCAACTGGGCGTCGATCTGCTTGTCGAGCTTCTGCAACCCGCTGTGCAGGTCACCGGCGTGGCCTGCTTGCCACTTCACCGCGAATGTCTGGATCAGGGTCCCGTAGGCGTTCCCGGCCGCCGTGATCGGCGTCGTCTTCGAGTTCGGGTTGGCGAAGATCTTCAGGAACGTCTTGAAGTGCGCGTCCGGCTTGATCTCCTTCGAGTTCAACGATTGCTTGGTCGTCGGCACGTTCCGGATCAGGTTCGAGAACTGCGCGAGCGGGTGCGCATTGAACGTCAGGTACTTCAGCAGCGCCCACCCCTGGTCCTTGTGCTTCACGCCCTTCGGGATGCCGATGATGGTGCCGTTCACGTAGCCGCCTCCGTACAGGTTCGGCTTCGCGTCGTCGACGGGCGCCGGGGCGGTCGCGTACTGCAGCTCGGGATGCTCGGCCTGGATGAACGCGACGCGCCACTCACCATCGATCATCATGGCGAGCTTGCCGATTTCGAATGCATGCGACGCGGAGAACTCGTCGGCCGCGCCCGCGTCGAACTTCTGCAAGTTCTTGTAGCCGTACCAGTCGACCAGGTTCTTCTGCCACTTCAGCATGCGCGACCACGCGGGATCCTTCGACAGCGCCGAGTGCCCACCGGAGTCGGTGTACTTCGCGCCGAAGAGCGGCGCGTACACGCTGAGGTCCGGAGCGTTTCCGGCGTAGAAGCCGAGGAACGGGTTGTAGCCGACGACCTTGAGTGAGCCGTCCTTGCTCTTCTTCGTCAGCTTCTTCGCGTCGGCCGTCAGCTGCGACATCGTCTTGGGCGGCGACTTGATGCCCGCCGCGGCGAGCATCTTCTTGTTGTAGTAGAGGCCGTAGTCGTCCGCGAGGAACGGCAACGCGCACCGCTTGCCGTTGTACTGCGTGTAGTACTGCGACGTCTTGGGGAAGACGTCCGCGCTCAGGTGGTCCTTCTGCAGCAACGGCTTCAGGTCGATCCAGGCGCCTGACTTGCAGTAGCTGCCGACGTTCGCCGAGGTGAACGAGCTGACGACGTCAGGGACGTTGCCGCTCCGGATGGCGGCGGTGATCTTGTCGTCGTTGATGCCGCCGACGACCTTGACGTTCACGTCCGGATGGTTCTTGTCGTACTCCGCGACGATCTGCTTGAACCCCTTCAACTCGCGGGCGCTCCAACCGACCCAGACCGTGATGGTCGTGGCCTTCGTGCCGGCGTGAGCCGCGCTTCTCGCGGTCGCCCCGGCGACGGCTGCGAGAATTGCGACCAGCGCAACCGCAGCGATCACTCCCCGTCTCATCCGTGCCCTCCTTTTGCTCCGTGAGTCTCGTCGACTCCGGGCGCTTACTCCAGCAAAGCCGGATCTCGTAAAGGTTCCGAACGAGGACTCTACGACCGTACGGAAATCGAGTCAAGTTGGCTTGATTTCCGGACTTTCGCGTTAATCTTCTTCACGAGATGGACCTGACGCGTGCAACACCGCCGCTGCTGAAGCACCTCAACGAGCGCACCGTCCTCGAGGCGATCCGCGCCGGCGCGCCCATCTCCCGAGCCGAGATCTCGCGCCGCGTCGGGATCTCGAAGCCGACGGTGTCACTTGCGCTGCGCTCGCTCGAGCACGCCGGGCTGGTACGGGAGGCCTCGGAGGGTCCCGACGGGCCGAGCTACGGCGCCGTGTTCTTCGAGCCCGTTCCCGACGCGGCGTTCGTGCTCGGGCTCGACCTCGGCTCGCGCTTTCTTCGCGGCGCAGTCGCAGACCTGGCAGGACGCATCCGTGCGCGCCAGGACGTCGAGCTGCGCGGCGCCGACGCAGACGGCGCGCTCGAAGCGATCGCTTCATTGCATGCGTCCCTGATCGACGCCGCTGCGCTGCCGCTCGAGCGGATCGACGGCGCCGTGCTGGGGATCCCGGGTGTGGTCGAGCCGTGGTCCGAGACGTTGTGCCTTACGCAGCCGTACATCGCAGGGCTCGAAGGACGTGCGTTCGGCAGCGAGGTCCGCGAGCGCGTCGGCGTGTCCGTGACGCTCGACAACGACGTCAACCTCGCCGCGGTGGGCGAGCGCTGGGCCGGCGTCGCTCGCGGCGTCGACGACTTCGCCTTCCTCTCCGTCGGCACCGGCACCGGGCTCGGGCTCGTGCTCGGCGGCGAGCTGCACCGCGGCACGCACGGCGCTGCGGGGGAGATCGACTGGGCGCTCGCAGGCTCCGGGGAGGATCTCGACCCATCGGCCGAGGGCGTCTCGGCTCTCGCCACCCAGGTGTCCTGGCCCGGCGGCGTCGACGGCTCCACCCCGCCGTACGACGCACGGAACCTCTTCACGGCCGCACGCCGCGGCGACCCGCTCGCCCGCTCCGTCGTCGACGTCATCGGACGAAGAATTGCCGCGCACATCGCTCCGGTTGCCGCCGTCGCCGATCCGGAGCTCGTCGTACTCGGCGGAGGGCTCGGAATGAACGGCGACCTGCTGCTCGAGCGCGTGCGTACGCTGCTGCGCGAGTGGCTGCCCTATCCCCCGCGCGTCGAGATCTCGAGCCTCGGCGAGAGCGCCGTCCTGATGGGTGCGGTCGCGACGGGACTGCAATCCGCGCTGGACAATGTCTTCGTCAATCGGCCGAGCACGTTAGGCTCCACACCATGAAGGGTGCGTCGAAGCCGAAGAAGGGTGCGAAGAAGGCGCCGCAGAAGTCGCTGAAGGAACGCCGCGCCGAAAAGAAGGCTGCGGCCGACAAGAAGTTCAGCTCGGGCTACTAGCCTCCTCGCAAAGCTTCGCTTTGCGAGGAGCTCGGGTTACGCCGCTTTCGCGGTGAACGTGCGCGGGCAGCCCGCGCACTTCTACTGGGTTTCTGGTCGGCTGAGTGAGTGGTCCGCGTGCGGGGGCGGCTGCGCCGTCCCCGCACGCGTTGGTTCGACCTCCGGTTAGAGCGGCTGCGGCCAGTCGTGCTCGGGTAGCAGGTCGCGGAGGCGCTGTCGGCGGTCGTCACCCAGGATGACCTCGGCGTCGAGATTGGCTTCGTCGACCTGCCGCATGAGCTCGCGGCAGCGCCCGCACGGCGGCAACACGAAGAGTCGGCCCTGCTCGTCGCGCCAGACCGCGACGATCTTGGCGATCTGATACTCGCCCGCGGTGACCATCGCCGCGATCGCGCTGTGCTCGGCGCAGAAGCCTGTTCCTGAGCCGGTGTCGATGTCGACGCCGGCATAAAGCTTGCCGGACGAGGCCAGGAGCGAGCAGCCGACGCTGCCGAAGTGGCGGTCGTACGGCCCGCGGCGGGGGTTGATCGACGCTGCGGCGCGTCGGATCAGGTCGCGGTCGTCCAGCGTTCAGGCCTCGTTGTCCCGGACGTCGTTGCCGCTTTCGTCGACGCGCAGGCTGAAGTGCGTCTCGAGGATGCCGGGGCCGCCGTTTCCGCGGATCACGTTGTCCTTCAACAGGAGCGTGCCGGCGCCGCCGTCCTGGCCGCCGGCCAGCACGATCCCCGCCCGCTTCGGGGGACTGGGCTTGAGCGCGTTGCGGACGATCGTGTTGCCCGCGATCTCCAGGTCCGTCGCGAGCACGTCGGGGCCCTCGTTCGGCTCGAGCTCGAGCAGGATCCCCGGGCCCGCGTTGTCCTCGATCGTGTTGCCGACGATGTGCAGGTCGGAGGCGGGGCGGTCGCGCGCGTCCGGCTCGACGTCGATTCCGGCGGCGGGCTGGCCGGGCGGCGCATCGCGGACCCCCTCGATCGTGTTCCGCTCGATGCGCAGCCCGATCGCACCCGTGACGGAGATCGCGTTGCGCGCGGCCCCGCTGAGCCTCGAGTCGAGCACGGAGATGTTCCCCGAATAGGAGTTGCCGTTCGCCCGCCCGCTGATCGTGACGTCGTCCTTCGGCACGCCTGCGATCTCGAGGTGGCTCAGCGTGACGTCGTGTCCGAAGATGGCGACGCCGTACATCGCAGGAATGCCGGCGGGGATGACGATGCGGAGGTTGCTGATCGTCACGTCCACCGGCGCCGGCTGCTTCGGGCCTGAGCGGTTGACGAAGAAGACGGCGTCCGACGCGATCGGGTCGCCGTCGGTCGAGCGGAGCCTGATCGGTCCGAGCCCGAGTGCGACGAGGCAGGCGCCGTCGGACGTGATCGTCGTGTGGTCGTGTGAGACCCAGAGGCCCCGCGTCGCGTAGCACGCGTCGCCGGGCAGCTTCGGCAGGAAGATCGTGCCGCCGCCGCGGTCGAGCCGCGCCTGGAGCCACGCCGTGTCGTCGCCGGTGCTCGCCGGCGCGATCGAGCGCTGCAGCGTCGGCTGACGCGGCGCACGGGCAGCTCGCCTGATCACCGCGCTGCCGCGGTTTCCGGAGAAGACGTTGCCGCTCAGCGAGACGTCGCCTTTCCCGGCGATCACGATGCCTCCGCCGCCGTTGCGCAGGATCCTGTTGCCGGCGACCTCGATCCCCTTCGTCAGCAGCGCCACGCCGTTGGCCGGCGCGAGGTCGACGAACACGCCCGAGCCGCGAACATCGGCGACGGTGTTGCGCACGACGTGCGTGTCGAGCACGGGCTGCCCGCGGTCCGCGGCCTTGATGTGGATGCCGGTCGCGCGCGCGCGTGTGACTGTATTCCCCTCGACCCGCACGCCGACGGGCCCATAGGCCAGCACCGCGTCGCGCTGCGCGCCGCGCAGCCTGCTGTCGGTCAGGGAGACGCGGACTATCGGGCTGCCGGCGCCGACGGCGCCCGACCCGATCAGCACGTCGTTCAGCGGCGCGCCGTCGATCGTCAGGCCGTTGAGCGAGACCTCGTGGCCGCCCACGGAGACGCCGTACATCCGCTTCGCCTTGGGCACTGTGATGCGCAGGCCGCTGATGCTGATCCGCGCCGGCACGGGAGCGCGGATGGTCGAGTGGGTGATGTAGAAGACGGCGTTGGCGAAGTGCGGCTTGGGAGCCGTCGGGTCGAGCCGCGCCGGGCCGAAGCCGAGCGCCACGATGCAGGCGCCGTCCGACGTGATCGTGGTGTCGTCTCGCGAGAGCCAGAGCCCGCGCGTCGCGTAGCACTGCCCGCCCGGCAGCTTCGGGAGGAACACGGCGCCGCCGGCATCGAGCTTGGCTTGCAGCGCATCCGTGTCGTCCCGCACGGCTCCGCCGGCTGACGAGCCGGCGCCGAGAAATGCGAGGACGACCAACGCCACCACAAACCTACGACCCCTCATGACGAGCGCGCATCGTAGCGGCGCGAATCCCTCGATCTGGCGTCGATTCAGCGCCTGCACGGGCCTACGCTGCGTCCAGCAGTCGGAGCGGCCCGACCCCCCTGTCAGCAATGGACCGCGCCCGTCGCATATCACTCCTCTTCGCCGTTCTCGCAGGCGTGCTCGCCCTCGGCGGCCCCGCATCTCAGGCCGCCTCGGCCAAGAAGCCCACGTCGCAGACCGTACCCGGCGATCTGCTGGTCGGATTCCAGAGCGACGTCTCCCCCGCCGAGCAGAAGAAGATCCTGAAGAGCGTCGGCGCCGACGAGAAGAGGAACTGGGGGAAGATCCACGGCTCCCTGGCGCACCTCGACTCGGGCGACGTCGACGCGGCGATCGCGACGCTGAGCAAGGACCCGCGGGTGCGCTACGCCGAGCCGAACTCGATCATCACGATCGACTCGCTCCCGAACGATCCGTCGTTCGGCAACACGTGGGGGCTCAACAACACCGGCCAGACGATCAACGGCTCTCCGGGCACGCCCGACGCCGACATCGACGCGCCCGAGGCGTGGAACGTCACGACCGGCAGCTCCAACGTGGCGGTCGCTGTGATCGACACCGGCGTCGACTGGACGCATCCGGATCTCAGCTCGCAGATCTGGGTCAACCCCGGCGAGAACTGCAGCGGCTGCCGGAACGACGGCATCGACAACGACCACAACGGTTTCGTCGACGACTGGCACGGCTGGGACTTCGCGAACCACGACAACAACCCGATGGACGACCACGGCCACGGCACGCACGTCGCGGGGACGATCGGCGCGGCGGGCAACAACGGCATCGGCGTCGCAGGCGTGAACTGGAACGTGAGGATCATGCCCGTCAAGTTCCTGAACGCGCAGGGCTCGGGAACCGACGCGGACGCGGTCAGCGCCGTCCTCTACGCGGCACAGAACGGCGCGGACGTCATGAACAACTCCTGGGCGGACAACGTCTACTCGCAGGCACTCGCCGATTCGATCAACGTCGCCGACCAGCACAACTCGCTCTTCGTCGCGGCGGCAGGGAACAACGGAACCGACAACGACTCGTCGCCGACGTATCCCGCGTCGTACGACATGCCGAACGTCGTCGCGGTCGCTGCGACCGACAACACGGACAATCGCGCGTTCTTCTCGAACGTCGGCCGTCGCTCCGTCGACCTCGGAGCGCCGGGCGTGGACATCTACTCCACGTGGCCGGGCGGCGGCTACCAGTACCTGAGCGGGACGTCGATGGCCACGCCGCACGTCACGGGAGCGGCGGCGCTGGCGAAGGCGGCGTTCCCGTCGGCGAGCGCCGTCGGGCTGAAGGCGCTCCTGCTCGGCACCGTCGATCCGAAACCGGCCCTGGCGACGACCACGAGCAGCGGCGGACGGCTCAACATCGGCAACGCCGTGGCGTGCAACGCCACGCCGCAGGTCTGGATCGACGCCCCGGGGCCCGGGTTCCAGGTCGACGTCGGGACGCCGATCTCGTTCTCGGCGATGGCGGCGAACTGCGCGAGCCCCGCGGGCGTGACGGTCTCGGCGACGGCGAACGGGACTCCCGTCTCGCTGGCGGCACGTGGCGACGGCCTCTATACGGGTACGTTCACGCCGACCGCGGGCGGCGCGGTGACCTTCTCCGTCACGGCCGGCAACGGCACGACGTCCGCGACGCGGAGCATCACCGGCAGCGCGCGTGCGTCGCTCGCCATCTCACCCGGCGGCCCGCCCCTGACGGTCACCTCCATGAGCGGCGAGTCGATCCCGATCAAGTTCAACGGCACGGCCGGCGAGCGCGTCAGCGTCGCGCTTACGAATGTCACGATGTTGATTGCTCTGGTGTCGATCCAGTCGCCTAGCGGCGCGTCGCTCGCGAGCACATATGCCGGCTCCGGCGGCGGCTTCGTCGACACGACGACATTGCCCACGACAGGCGCCTACACGATCAACGTCGCGCCGCTTGCAGGGTCGACAGGCTCGATGACGCTGCAGCTGTTCGACGTCCCGCCGGACGCGTCGGCGAACGCGACGCCGGGCGGCTCCGCGGTCTCCGTGTCGACGACGACGCCGGGACAGAACGCGCGCGTGACGTTCGGCGGCACGGCCGGGCAGCGCATCAGCGTCAACGTCACGAACGCGACGTTCCAGTTCGCGCTGCTGTCGATCGTGAAGCCCGACGGAAGCGCGCTCGGCAACAACCGGTTCATCGGGCCCGGAACCACGTTCATCGACACGAGCTCGCTGCCGAGCGCCGGGACGTACGCGATCGTCATCGACCCGAACGGCGCCTCGACGGGCTCGGCGACGCTGCAGGTCTACGACGTTCCACCCGACGCCGGCGGACCGATAACAGCGGGCGGCGCCGCCGTGACCGTGGCGACGGCGGTACCTGGGCAGAACGGCCGGCTGACGTTCGCAGGAACGGCCGGACAGCGCGTGAGCCTGAAGATCTCCAACGTCACCTATTCGTCGGCGACTGCGCAGCTGCTCGACCCGAGCGGCAACGCGGTGGGCGGCAGCGTGCTGTTCGGGACCGGCGGCGGCTTCGTCGACACGCGCACGCTGCCCAGCACGGGCACCTACTCGATCACCGTCGACCCGCCGAACATGACGACCGGGCAGGCGACGTTCACGCTCTACAACGTCCCGCCGGACGTCACGGGCACGATCACGCCGGGGAGCAGCTTCGTCAGCAGCATCCCGGCGCCGGGCCAGAATGCGAGCTACACCTTCGACGGCACCGCCGGCCAGCGCATCAGCCTCAAGGTCGGCCCGTCGACGATGTCGATGGGCTACATCTCGATCACCGGGCCGGGCGGCGTCCAGGTGGTCAGCCGGACGCTCTTCTCGAGCTTCGAGACGTTCGTCGACGCTCGAGCATTGCCCGCGACCGGGACGTACACCCTCTCCATCGACCCCTACAACGACGCCACGGGCTTCGCCATGGTGACGGTGTACAACGTGCCGGCGGACGCCTCTGCCTCGCTGACCGTGGGCGGGCCGCCGCAGTCGATCTCGATCACGACGCCGGGACAGAACGCCCGTGTCACGTTCGCGGGGCAGGCCGGCCGGCAAGTGACGATCTCGCTCACGAACATCACCGTCTCGATCTCGTTCGTCTCGATCCTCAGGCCCGACGGCACGCAGCTCGTCACGAACCAGCTCGTCGGCGCGTTCCCGAAGACGATCACCGCAACGCCGACGGTCGACGGGACGTACACGATCGTCATCGATCCGCAAGGCACCGCCACCGGCACGATGACGCTCGCGGGCTCGTAGCAGGGACGTGTCTTAGGGACAGTCCCTAAGACACGTCATCTTCAGACGTTGCGTCGTAGCAGCAGGAATCCCAGCGGCAGAAGCGCCATGAGCGCGACGTAGGGGCCGAGGGAGACACGCGTGCGCTGCTCGCGGATCGACGTGTGCGGGCCGCTGCCGAGGAATCCCTTCGTCCGGGAGACGAGCGACCCCGGATCGTCGCCGAGCACGTCGCCCCCACCCGCCGCCGCGATCCGCTGCACGGCCTGGTTGGACTGCGGATCCGGGCGGTAGCCGGGGTCGACGTTGTTGCGACTGAGGTAGATCTTCTCGTCGGCTCCCCAGAGGTGGACGAACAGGACGTGCACGTTGCCTTTCTCGAAGTCCTTCTTCAACAGCGCGTCGTCGAAGTACTTGCTCTCGCCGTCGCTGAAGATGACGAGGACGCGCTTGCCGACGTCAGCGCCGTAGAAGTTGTTCGTTCCGAGATCGCCGAGCGAGCTGTAGTCGGTCGCGAGGTCCTCCGTCCCCGTGGGCGGCGGCCGCTCGATGCCGATCGCGTCTCGCAGCACCGACTCGAAGACGGCCGGGTCGAGCGTCGGGAACAGGTGCGGCAGCACGCGGTCCGTGAGCGAGGCGATGCCGATCGGGACATCGGGCATGCCGCGGCGCAGCTTCAGCGCGAGCTGCTTTGCGCGTTGGAGCCGGTCCGGCGCGCCGGCGCTGCTGCGCGCGAGCATCGAGCGCGAGACGTCGAAGAGGACGTACACCTGCGCATCGGAACGGCCGGTGTGGCTGCGGGTGCCGGAGATGACGGGCTGGGCGGCGGCAAGCCCGAGGAACGCGGCGAGGACTGCGAGTGCGGCGGGAATGCCGAGACGCGCGCGGAACGGCGGCAGCGTCAGCCCGATCCGCTCGGAGACGCGCCGCGATCGCAGCTCGAGCAGCGCGTAGGCGGCGAGCGGAAGGACGACGGCGAGCGCGACGAGCGCGCCGAGTGGCGACAGAAACGTCATCGGTGGCCCTGCCGGTGATGCTGCCGAGTCTCTCGGTCGCGAGCACCAAGCCAGAGGCCGCACTCGACCGCAGCAAGGCTGGACTGCCTTGCTAAGGGCGAGGGTGGACTCTGGCGCCGCGTGATCGCAGGCGAGAGGCCGGCAAGTATTGCTGGTAGGGCCACCTAGTACCCGCTGCCCGGCTTGGCCAGCGCCGCGCCGCCGCCGCGGCCCGGGCCGTGCGCGGCGCCGCCGCCCGTGTTCGTCGGCTGCTGCCGCAGCAGACGCAGGGCGAGCTCGAGGTTGAACTTGGCGTCCTCGTTTGCCTGGTCGAACGTCAGCGCACCGCGAAACTCGCGCGACGCGAACAGAAGGAAGCGCAGCCGCTGGCCCGGGTCGTCCGTAGCCGCGAGCGCGAGCCCGATGATGCCGAGCAGGTTCGCAGCCTGGGACCTCCGCGCCTGGCTCTTGCCCTCGCGGATGTATTCCGCGAGCGCGACCGTCGCCTCGCTGCGGATTGCGTCGATGTTCGTGTGCTCCCACTTGTTCGCGCGAGGCTGGGCGAGGTAGAAGTGCCGCAGCGTCTCGCGGTAGAACAGATCGTCGTCCACGCCGAGCAGCCGCTTCGCGACGTGGAAGGGAATGAGCTCGTTCGGCTTCCAGAGATCCGACCGCGTCGGCTGGAACTTGAAGCGCACGTCGTCGCGGGCGAAGGCGGCGTTCCACCGCCCCACGTCGACCGCCAGCAGCACCAGGATCACCCCGGCCGCGAGCGACACGATCGCCGTGATCAGCCAGCGCCAGCTCACGGGCTCGTCCTCGGGACGGGCAGCCTGCCGTTCCAGTGCTCGTTGGCCGCGAGGGCCGCCAGCACGCAGAGCGCGAGCGCGATCAGCGCCCAGGGCGTGTGCCCGCCCTGCGCGCCCTCGGTCTGGCCGACGGCGCCGTTCGTTCGCTGCACGGGGTGCGTGAACGCGCTGGGCCCGGCCAGGTTCTTGAACAGCGTCAGGTTGTCGGCTCGCGGCGAGACCGCCACGATGCGGAACGGAATGCCCTGCGCCTTGAACTGGTTGAAGAAGAGAGCGACGCGCGGCACGTCGTCGGGCGCCGTGTCGAGATCGCTGACGAGCAGGATCGGGCCCTTCGGCTGGCCCGCCCGCGTCAGAGCCGCGTGCGCAACCGCGAGCCCGGAGGAAATCTGCGTCCCGCCCGAGAAGCTCGTCGTCCACGGGTTCGGCGGGTACGGATCGGGGCCGGGCTTCGGCTGGACGGCGGCGAAGTAGCGAAGCAGCGGCTGCAGCTGGCTCGAAGGCGAGCCGGGCGGCAGCAGCTCGTAGCCGATGTCCGAGAACGCGACGAGCCCGATCCGCGTGTGCGCGTCGATCAGCTCCTGGAGCACGTTCGTGATCGTCCGGTTCGCGTCCGGCTTGATGCTGCGGGAGACGTCCAGCACGAGCATCCCGCCGACGCCGCCGGGCACGAGGCCGCGGTCGGCGGCCGCCTTGCTCCGCCCCGTCTCGACCGCCGCCACGACGAGGGCGATCAGCAGCGCCCCGAGCGCGATGCGCAGCAGTAGCGTCCGCCGCACGGCCGGGCCCATCGTCGCCGTCGTGGCGATCGGGATCGTCGGGCCGCGCGCGACCCGGAGCAGCCTACGCAGCGTGCCCATTCGACCTCTGCGAGATGACCTTGCGCACGTCGAGTGTCAGCGGTTGCGTCAACGTCGGCAGCGGCGTCGGCTCGGCCCACGCAAGCTGCTTCGCGACGAGCGCGAGCTCGGGCTCGCCGCTTCGCGAGAGCTCGTGCGAGAGCAGCTCGAGCGCCGTCCGCTTCTCCGACGACTCGGCGGGGGCGCGCTCGACGAGCACCACCGCGCGTTCGAGCGGGCTGAGCACGCGCAGCCGCAGCTTCCCGATCAGCACGAAGCGGACGAGCGCGAACAGAGCGAGCGCGAAGAGCAAGCCCGCCGCGACGAGGAGCACGACCCGCAGCGTGTGCGGCGAGATGGCGTAGGAGACCGGCAGCGGGTCGGTCGTCGCGCGCCAGCTCGGCTGCTCGAACGGGTCGGCGCCGTTCAGGTCGGCGGAAGTCGTCCGGGGCCCGATCGTCGTCCCCTGCCAGGGCAGCTTCAGCGTGTGCCGGGCGCCGCTCTTCGCGGTGTAGAAGACCTGTACGGGCGGGAACTGCACGTGCACCGGCTCCGGCTGGTCGCGCGAGAGGCAGATGTTCGTGAGGCAGATCAGGTCGGCGTTGTAGACGAGACGCGTCAGCCGGCCGGTGTCGTTGCGCGCGACGCTAGGCGTGCCGAGGCGCACGAACGGCTCGAAGTGCGCGTTGAAGCCGACCTGCGAGGGGTCGACGCGCTTGCGGTCGACGATCACCTGCACGGACGCGCGCACGCGGTCGCCGAAGAGCACGCCGGAGCGGGACAGCTGCGTTCCCCCCTCGACCGCCTCGACGGGCACGGCTTGATGCCCGCTGCCGGTCAGCAGCGTCAGGAGCAGCGTCGCCGCAATCGCGGCTGCAGCGACGCCGCCGGCGATCAGCAGGCGCCGACGGGTCACCACCACTGTCCCCGCGAGACGATCCGCTCGTCCGCCCACTCGAGAAAGGCCTGGAAGATGTCGCCGCGGTCAGACGTCGTCACGAGCACCGGGCCGAGGTCGAGTGTGCGGAAGAGGGCGAGCAGCTCCGCTGCCGTCCGCTCGTTCTGTTCGCGCATCCGCGCCGCCTCGCGGTCGGTCAGCCGGACGGAGACGAACTTCCCCGACGTGTGATCGAGGAACGGCAGCGCCACGCCGCCGACGTCAGGGAAGCTCCGCTCCCACACCGGATCCTGGATGACGACCGGCACGATGTCCCACCGCCGCTCGACGGCCGAGATCCACATCGCCTCCGAGAAAGGCATCAGAAAGTCCGACAGCACGAAGACGAAGGTGCCGCCGGGCACCGGCGGCTGCGTCTCGGCGAGAAAGGTGAACGCGCGCTCGATGTTGTCCTCGCGCGCCTCGAACGAGCCGCCGAGCGCTGCCGCGGGAAGGTCGTGGTGCGTGCGGGGCGGGACCCACTGCTCCTCGTCGCCCCCTAGGTCGAGATAGCCGAAGAAGCCGCGTGCCGCGAGGGTCGCCTCCGCGATCAGTCCGGCGGCCTGCCGCATCGCCTCGGGCTTGTCGAGCCAGGGCAGCGGCCGCGGGAAGAGCGACATCGCCGGGCGGCGGTCGCTGAGCACGACGACGCGCGGCGCCTCCTCGGCGAGGTACTCGCGGACGACGAACTCGTCCGACGCATGCGCGGAAGAGAGCCTCGCCGACGCGGCCCAGTCGATCGAGTGCGCGTCGTCGCCGGGGCGGTACGGACGCGAGCCGGCGACGTCGGAGCCCGCGCCGCGCCGAACGCTGGTCATGCCGCCGAAGGGAAGCCCCGCGAACCGTCGGCGGGGCGCCAGCGGAAAGGTGACCTCGGTCGAGGACACGCGCTCAGTCGGTCTGCTGGGCCACCGGGAGCCGCTCCGGAGGAGACTGCTGCTCCGGCCGCTCCGCCGCCGGCCGCGGCGCAGCCGCGAAGCACTTCTCCTCGACGGCCGCGACCGCCGCCGTCCAGCCGACGCGACGCGCCTCGGCGAGGAACGTCGGGCGGAAGACGATGCGGTGGAGCAGAACGGCGGCGAAGAGCCGCTCGATGTCCTCCGGCACGACGTAGGGCCGATGATCCAGCAGCGCCCAGGCGCGCGCGGCACGCTCGAGCGCGAGGCTGCCTCGCACCGACGCGCCGACAGCGACCTCGTCGAGCCCGCGCGTCGCGCGCACGAGCTCCACGATCCAGCGTTGGAGGATCGGGTCGACGTAGACGGCGGTCACGGCCTCGCGCATCGCGTGCACCTCCTCCACGCCGATCACGGGCTGCAGCCATCGAAGTGGGTGTCCGTGTCGCTGCTCGTCGACGATCTGCAGCTCCTCGTCGGTCGACGGGTAGCCGAGCGCGGTCTTGAGGAAGAAGCGGTCGAGCTGCGCCTCCGGCAGCGGGAACGTGCCCTCGTACTCGATCGGGTTCTCCGTCGCGATCAGCAGGAACGGGTCGGGCAGCACCCGCGTCTGCCCATCGACCGTCACCTGATGCTCCGCCATCGCCTCGAGCAACGCGGATTGCGTCTTCGGCATCGCACGGTTGACCTCGTCGACGAGGACGACGTTCGCGAAGATCGGCCCCGGGCGGAACTCGAAGTCGCGCTCGCGCTGGTTGTAAATCGAGAGGCCCGTGACGTCTGTGGGCTGCAGGTCCGGCGTGCACTGGATGCGCGAGGGCGTCGCGCCCTCGATCGACGCCGCGAAGGCGCGCGCGAGAACGGTCTTCGCGGTGCCGGGGACGTCCTCGAACAGCACGTGACCGCCGCACAACAGGGCGGCGAGCACGAGCTTGATCTCCTCCCGCTTCCCGTGGACGACCGTCTCGATGTTCTCGAGGAAGCGGTCGGAGAGCTCCGCTGCCGCTTGAAACCGGTCCGACCCCTCTAGACGAGCCACCTCAGTGGGTTCCATAGGCCTCCTCGATTGTAGGGGTGTCCCGCAGCAGCAGCCGCCAGTGTGTGACTACCGGAACCGCTATTTGTTAGGAGTCCATGAGCCGCCGCCCCACGATTCGCGACGTCGCCGAGCAGGCGGGCGTCTCGATCGCGACAGTCTCGCGCGTGCTGAACGACCGCGCCGACGTCAGCGTGGAGACGCGCGAGCGGGTGCGGGAGGTCGCCAGGGCGGTCGGCTACGCGGCCGATCCGGCGGCGCGCGGGCTCGTCACGCAACGGACGCAGCTCGTGGCCGTCGTGGTCGGCGACAACGCCGGCCACCGCGACCTTTCGCTCCTCTTCTTCGGGCACGTGCTCGCCGCGATCTCGCGCCGTCTTGCGCGGGCGGACTACGAAACGCTCCTCCTGCAGCCGCTCGAGCTCGGGTTGCACCATCGCTTCGACGCGGCGATCCTGATCGGCATCGACGGGAGCGACCCGCTCATCACCGACCTCTGGATGAGATCCGTTCCCTACGTCGGCGTCGACGTGCGCGTCGGCGGACGCCGGAACGCGTTCGTCGGATCGGACCACGCAGCAGGCGTGCGCATGGCGCTTGGGCACCTGTACGAGCTCGGCCACCGGCGTATCGCGCACGTCGCGGGTGCGCGCAACACCGTCGCGGGCGCCGATCGAATCGCCGCCTTCCGTCGTGAGACGCGCCTGCTCGGCCTCGACGTCCCGGACGAGCACATCCGCGAAGCGGACTTCTCCTCGGCCGGCGGCTACGACGCCGCCGCCGCCCTGCTCGCGCTCGACGAGCGTCCGACGGCCATCCTCGCCGCATCCGACCTGATGGCGCTCGCCGCCCTCCAGGCGATCCGCGACGCGGAGCTGGAGCCCGGCCGGGACGTCGCGGTCGTCGGCTTCGACGACATCGAGGCCGCGTCACTCGCATACCCGCCGCTGACGACGATTCGGCAGGATCGAGAGAAGCTCGGGACGCTCGCGGCGGAGCGCGCGCTCGAACTGATCGAGCACGCCGACCTGCGCCCGAGCGACACGATCCTTCCGGTCGAGCTCGTCGTGCGCGCCTCGTCGGCGCCCTAGCTGCGGCGCCGCAGGAGTAAAGTGACGGCCACCGAGAAGCGGGGGGTATGCCGTGCCTGACCGTGTTGAGAGCTGCGGCGGAGTGAGCGGCAGCCGATGACGGTCCTGGCCGGGCGCTACGAGCTCCTCGAACAGGTCGGCGAAGGCGGCATGAGCGTCGTGTGGCGCGCCCGCGATCAGAAGCTCGAACGCGACGTGGCGATCAAGCTGCTGCGCTCGTTCGTCGCGACGGACGGCAAGCACGCTCGCCGCTTCCAGCGCGAGGCCCGCACGCTCGCAGGGCTGGCGCACGAGCACATCGTCCGCGTCTACGACTTCGTGACCGCCGGCGAGCAGTCGTTCCTCGTGATGGAGTACGTCGCCGGCACCAACCTCGCGCGCACGACGCACGGGCGCCTGCCGCTCTCCCCCGCGGACGCCGCTGCGTACGCGCGGCCCGTCGCGCAGGCGCTCGCGTACGCGCACGCGCAGGGAGTCGTGCACCGCGACCTGACCCCGTCGAACGTTCTCGTCGAGCTGGCGAGCGGGCGCGTCGTCACGACCGACTTCGGGCTCGCGCGCGTCGCCCGCAGCACGGGCTCGCTGACCGCGACAGGAGTCTTGCTGGGAACGCCGGAGTTCTGGTCGCCGGAACAAGCGCTCGGGCGCGAATCGGGCACGGCGGCCGACATGTACGCGCTGGGGTGCATCCTCTACCTCCTCCTCAGCGGCCACCTTCCGTTCGAAGGCGAGGATCGCCTCGCCGTCGGCTTGCGTCGCGCGCACGAAGAGGCGCCGTCGCTGTGGACGCGTCTCCCCGGCGGCCCGCCGTCGTTGATCGGGCTGGTGGATTCCCTGCTCGAGCGCGACCCGGAGCGGCGGCCCGACGCGTCCGCCACCGCGGCCGCGCTCGCCGAGACGCAGCCCACGACGGAGCCCGTGGAGAAGCCCACGCTTGCGCTTCCCTCCGAGCAGCCCACGACGTTTCTGGCCGCGCCTCCGTCGCCGCCGAGGCGGCCGCGGCGGCGCCGCGTGCTCGTCGCGCTACTGGCGGCGACCGCAGTCATCGTGGCAGCGCTCGCGTTGGCCGGCGAACTGCGGGAGCCACTGGCGAGCGTCCCGAACGTCGTCACCCTGCGCGAAGACGCGGCGCGAGCCCAGATCCGTCGCTCGCTGCCGGCCGCGACCGTCTCGGTGCAGCGCGTCTACAGCACGCGTATCGCGGCCGGTCGCGTCATCCGCCAGCAACCGCTGCCGCGAACGCAGCTCTTCGGACGCGGACAGGTTCGGCTCGTGGTCAGCAGAGGCACGCCGTACGCGTACGTTCCCGCCTTGGCAGGCGCGCGGCCGGCGCCCGCCAGACGAGCGCTGGCGCGGAACGGCTTCAACAGCCGCTTCGTGCTGACGCCGTCGTGGACGGTCCGAAAGGGAGCGATCGTCGGACTCCAGCCGAAGGCCGGGACGTACCTGCGGCGCCCGGCGACGGTGACGATCCTCGTCGCGAGCGGCTACCCGCGCTCGGTCGTCCCGGACGTTCGGAGCTCCGACCTCGCCACGGCCGAGTCGCGGCTCGAGTCGAGCCGTCTCCGGTACCGACTCGTCTACCGGCTCACGGACGCGGCTCGGCCCGGCCAGGTCATCGGACAGATCCCCGCCCCCGGCATCAGCGTCTACCAGGGAGCGCAGGTGCGTCTAACCGTGGCACGGACCTTGCGCTGGGTGAAGGTGTTCGCCGCCTCGGGCACGGAGGCGTACGAGAGCGACGTGTTCACCGTGCCGGACCGCTGGCGGATCCGCTACCGGCTCGTCCCCGACGAGCTGGGGATCGCGTTCGCGCGCGTCAGCTGGACGCATGACGGCGACGGGTCGAGCACGGGTAGCTTCGTCGCGAACGGCGCGGCGGACGCGCTTCGCACCTACGGCATCGGCGACGGTGCAGGCAGCTACCGACTCGCGGTCGACCCGTACGCCGGCACGCACTGGTACGTCGAGGTCGACGCGCTCCGGTAGCCCTAGTCCCGAAAGAGGACGCTGATGCTCTCCCGCCGGTGGATGCGCTGAATCGCTTCCGCGAAGAGCGGCGCCACCGAGACGATGGACACCTTCTTCGACAGCTCGACAGGCTGCGTCTCGATCGAGTCGGTGGCGATCAGGCGCTCGATCGGACTGCGGTCGAGGCGTTCCATCGAGCCCTCGGCGAAGACGCCGTGGGTCACGACGGCGGTCACGCTGCGCGCACCACGCGCGACGAGCTGCTCCGCCGCCTCGACGAGCGTGCCCGCGCTGATCGTGAAGTCGTCCACGACGACGGCGTCGCGCCCCTCGACCTCGCCGATGATCTCCACGACCTCTGAGGTCTCGCCGTGTCCCTCGCGGACCTTGTCTGCGATCGCCAACGGCGCGCCGAGTCGGTGGGCAAACCGTCGTGCACGCTTGGCGAAGCCCGCGTCGGGCGAGACGACGACCGGTTCCGGCAGGTTCGCGCGCTCGATCGCGGCGCAGAGATACGGCATCGCGTACAGGTCGTCAACCGGGATTCGAAAGAACCCCTGGATCTGCGGCGCGTGGAGGTCGAGCGTGACGACGCGGTCGGCGCCGGCTGCCTCGATCGCGTCCGCGCAGACGCGCGCCCTGATCGAGACACGAGGCTCGTCCTTCTTGTCGCCCTTC
>JBKOVW010000158.1:0-5027 GCA_046724095.1 Actinomycetota bacterium
GCTCGGTGCAGGCCTACAACCAGACGGTCGGCTCGTTCGAGCGCCGTGTCCTCGTCTCAGCCCGGAAGTTCCCGGACCAGGGCGTCGTCGCCGCGAAGGAATTGCCCGAGGTACTGCCCGTAGAGAAGTCAACGCAGCACCCGCAGACCCTGGAACTACCCGTGCGCTCGGAGAGCGACGCAGGGTCGGCAAGCGCCGACGCGGCCTAATGCAGCGACCCGGGTCCGCCCCCCGAACATCTCCCACGCCGAAGCACCGAGCCATTGCGGCCGCGGCGTAAGACCGGCGCAGCCGTCTTACGTGGCGGCGAGCTGATGCGCCGCGGCGACGCGCAGCATCGCCGCGTCCGCACCGAAGCAAACAAACGCCGACCGACAAGAAGCGCGCGAGCTGAGCTCGCGCGCGTTCCCCGCGAAGCGGCGTAACTCAGGTAGCGACGAGAGCGCAGCTCTCGTCGCTAGAAACGCAGAAGTGCGCCGATGCCCTCTACGGGCGCTAAGTCCTGCTGGTGGCGGATCGCCCACACCTCGCCGCCGTGCGAGAGCGTCTGGTGCACCGCGAGGTCGAGGCCGGCGTCCGTCGGCTCGAGGCTCGTGCCGTCGAGCGGACAGCTGCCTCCCGTCGCCGCCGCGCGGCCGCAAGCCGGACATCGAAACGCCTGGTGCTCGACGCCGTCCTGGAAGAGCAGGACGTCGACGCGGCCGTCGGATGCCGCCTCGAGGGTCTGCTCCCAGCCTGACGCGGCGCGCGTGCCGCGGCCCGCGTCCTCGCGCCAGCGCGCGAGCACCTCGGCCTCGTCCTTCGCCTCGGCGTCTTCCAGCACCGGCGTGATCGTCTCGAGTAGCTGCGCCGGCCCGGCGTGCGCCTCCGCAGGCACCCACCCAACGACCGCCTCACGCGCCTCGGCGGAGAGCGCGTCGAGGAACTCCGAGCGCATCTCCTCCGAGCACACGAGGACGATCTTCGGAACATGCAGCCGGCGGCGGCTGCGGTCGAGCACCTCGGCGACGTCCTTGACGTGCTCCTGCACGAGATGCTCGATGTGCCGCTGGTAGCGCGCCTGCGACCAGCCGCCCTGGTCGTGACGTCCGGGCGTCTCGTCCGAGTAGTCGCCGAGCTCCTGCAGCCGCCCGGCGCTCAGCCGGAACAGCTGACCCTGCTCGCGTCCGACGACGGCGACGATCGTCCCGTCGGCGCGCGCGACCACGCGCACCAGCGGCGCGAGGTAGAGCTCGTGGCTGACCTTGAAGCGATCCGGGACCGCCTCCGGCAGCGCCAGCGTCGTCCAGAAATTGTCGAGCCCCGCGGCGAACACCGCGACGCCGCGCGCACCGTTGCGGTCGAAGTCGTCGTCGAACCAGCGCGCGATCCGCTCGAAATCCGCCTTGAGCGCGCCGCGCTGCTCATGGGTGAGGTCCTTGCGGTCGACCTTCTCGGCGGTGCTCAGCAGCGCATTCATGCGCATCTGCGCATCACCGGCGGTGGGGACCTCCGACGGGTCGAGATTGAGGTACAGGCTCGTGGCGCAACCGTTCTCGGCGCGGAAGCCGGCGAGCTGCCGCAGTGTCGACCACGTCACCGAATCGGCCATCGCGTGCCCCTACCTACCATGGACGCGACGATTGTATGCATGCGTTTACGGTCGGCCATGGGATCCGCCCGCTCGACGAGCTGGTCGAGACGCTGCGCGAGGCGGCGGTGCAGACCCTCGTCGACGTGCGCCGCTTTCCGCGGTCGCGCAGGAACCCCCAGTTCAACCAGGGACTGCTCCGCACGGCGCTCGAGGAAGCGGGGATCGCGTACCGGCACGCCGTGGAGCTCGGCGGCCGCCGCTCGGGCGAGCCGGGCGAGGACAAGTTCGCGTGCATCCGCACGCCGGCCTTCCGGAGCTACGCGGCGCGCATGCGGTCCGACGCCTGGCGGGCGGCGCTCGCCGACGAGGTGGCGCAACCAGCGCCCTGCTTCATGTGTGCCGAGACCCCCTGGTGGAAGTGCCACCGCCGCCTCATCGCCGAGCTCCTCACCGCCCGCGGCGTCGAGGTCACCCACCTGCTCGGCCCCGGTCGGCGCCAGCCCCACGCCCTCTACGATGAGAGTGAGATCCGGAAGGGAAAGCTCTACCTTTGCGGCGCTTTCGTGGCGTAGCTGGAAGGTTCAGCCGACCGGATTCGTTTAATAGAGCAGGAGGGAACACCACAGCTATGACTGACAACGACGTTCGCCACGTGATCATCATCGGCGGCGGCCCTGCCGGGTACACCGCCGCTCTGTATGCCGCGCGCGCGAATCTGAACCCGCTCGTGATCGAGGGCTTCAACTGGGGAGGCCAGCTGATGATCACGAGCGACGTAGAGAACTACCCCGGCTACACGGACGGCGTGATGGGCCCCGAGATGATGGCCGACTTCCGGCGCCAGGCCGAGCGCTTCGGCGCGGAGTTCGTGACCGACGACGTCACGAAGGTCGACTTCTCGGAGCAGCCTCACCGCGTGTACGTCGGCGACGACGAGTACCGCGCCCAGACGGTGGTCATCGCCACGGGCGCGAGTGCCCGGCAGCTCGGGCTCGCGTCCGAACAGCGCCTGCAGGGACGCGGCGTCTCCTACTGCGCGACCTGCGATGCGGCCTTCTTCCCGGAGAAGCACGTCGTGGTGGTCGGCGGCGGCGACTCGGCAATGGAGGAGGCGACGTTTCTGACGCGGTTCGCCGCGAAGGTGACGGTCGTCCATCGCCGCGACGAGTTCCGCGCCTCGCAGATCATGCTCGACCGCGCCCGCGCGAACGAGAAGGTCGACTGGATCACGAATGCCGTCGTCGAGGAGGTGCTCGGCGACGACCGCGTGACCGGCGTGAAGCTTCGCGATGTGAACACGGACGAGACGTGGGAGATCGAAGCGGACGGCGTGTTCGCGGCGATCGGCCACGACCCCAACACGGCGCTCTTCCTCGAACAGCTCGACCACGACGAGGCGGGCTACCTCATAACGAGGCCGGGCTCGACCGAGACCAACGTCCCGGGCGTCTTCGCGGTCGGCGACGTGCAGGACCACGTCTACCGCCAGGCTGTCACGGCCGCCGGCTCGGGTTGTATGGGGGCGCTCGATGCCGAGCGCTACCTCGCCGCCATCGAGGGTCACCTGATGGCGGCCGAGGCCGCCCCCAGAGTCTAGGTCCAGCCGACCGGCGCTCTACCCTCGGCCCTGAGGCACCGCTCGCGGTGCCGTCATCAGGATCGGAGGCTTTGCCTCCGATCCGCCTGCAGTCGAAGGGCGGCAAGCCTCGGACTGATCGCCGGGCCCTCTCGCCAAGGTCGCTAGCCGACTCACCAACTACCCTCGCCGGGGTGGCCGAGTGGATCGACCTCATCGATCCGTCGCCGGACGAGCTCCGCGCCAAGCTGCCGCGTGAAGTGCAAGAGTCGGCGCTGGCGTTGCTACTGGCGCCGGCTCAGCACGCCGACGAACCGCGGCCGACGCTCCAGGCGCACGGCGACTACATCTTCGGCGTGTTCCTGCTCGCCATCCCGGTGCCCGACGAGGATCGCGTCTTCTACCAGGAGGTGGACGTCGTCGTCACGCATGACGTCCTGGTGTCGGTCAGCAAGACGCCGCCGGGCGAGACGCCGTACGACCCGCGTCCGGTCCGCGAGTCGTGTCACCCCGACGACGAGGCCGGCATGATGCTCTACCGCCTCGTCGACGACATCGCCGAGCACTACCTGGACCTCGTCGACGCCCTCGACGACGAGATCGACGAGCTCGAGGACGGCGTCGAGGCCGCACCCGCAGACCTGACCAGGAAGCGCCTGAGCGAGTTGCGCCACGACCTGCTGCACATCCGCCGGACGCTCGCGCCGACCCGCGACGCGGTCCGGCGGGTCGTCGACAACGTGATCGAGGTCGACGAGGGTCAGGAGGTCTTCCCGCACGACGTGGAGATCGCCTTCAACAGCGCCTACGACAAGGTCCTGCGCGCGATCGACGGCCTCGAGCTGTCCCGTGACCTGATCGCGAGCGTGCGCGACTACCTGCTCGCGAAGATCGCCAACGACCAGAACGAGGTGACGAAGCGACTGACAGCCATCGCCTCGCTGCTGCTGGTGCCGACGTTCATCGTCGGCCTCTACGGCCAGAACTTCCTGCACCACTTCCCGGAGATCCACTGGCAGTACGGCTACGTCTGGTCGTGGGCGCTGATCGTGACCGCGACGATTGCACAGTTCGTCTGGTTCCGCCGGAGGCGCTGGATCTAGGCGCCGACTCGGCGGCACCGCATAGAGGCCGGTCCGAGAGACCCGTTTGGAGCACGCGGCGCCTTCGGATCTAGCGCTACCTTGGCGGAATGCCGTACTTCATCTGCCCGAACTGCAAGAACCGGTCGATCGACCACGACGGACTGCAGGAGCTCGACAACGTGCCGGTCGCCTGCGAGCGCTGCGGGTTCGGCTTCCTGTTCGAGCTGATGGACGACTACTACCCCGCTCCGAACACCGGCTTCGTCGTCTGCGACAAGGACCGGCGCATCCTCGCCGCCGGACGCGGCGTCTTCGAGCTAGCGGGCTACCGGGAACAGGAACTGCTCGGCGGCGACGTCGTCGACCGACTCGGCCTGAACGGCTGGAACGGAGAGCAGAGCCCGGCGGCCGTTGCGCTCGAATGGGGCGTGCGCCGCCTCGGCGAGAAGCTCGTGCTGCGGACGCGCGCGGGCCAGGAGAAGGCAGTGACCGCCGACTTCTTCCCGGCCTACGACGAAGACGGCGGCCTGCTGGTGGGGTTGACTCCCCGCTAGCCCACCACCGACTTCGTCGCCTCGATGTTGCCGTTGACGTCGACAGCGCGGTAGGTCACAACCGTTCCGGCGGCGACGGCGAACGTGCCGGTGTACCGCTGATACGGCCCGCCGTTCAGCGAGTACTCGATTCCGGCCACGCCGACGTTGTCGAACGCCGAGATCGTGATGACGCCACCCACCGCCGTCGCGGTCGACACCGGCGCGGCCCGATCGGTGAAGTCGAACGTTGCGGCCCA
>JBKOVW010000279.1:0-4272 GCA_046724095.1 Actinomycetota bacterium
CCCTGCTCGCCCTTGCCGACGACGACGGGATCGAAGCCGGCGGTCGAGAGATGCCGCGCCATGCCCTCCGCGATGACGCGGTCGTCTTCGACGATCAGGACTTTGGCCATACTCGCCCTGAATGATGGAGGACGCGCGCGCTTATGAGGAGTTGCGGGTCGGTTTCACAGCAGCGGTCTCGCACGAGCTGCGGACCCCGCTCGCACGCCTGCTCGCCCTTCTGGACTCGGCGTCGCTTCCCGGCGCCGACCGCGACGACCTCCTTGCCCAGGCTCGAGAGCAGGTCGAAGAGATGAGCGAGCTGATCGACGATGTGTTGTTCCTCTCGGAGCTCGAGAGCGGACGCGAGGTTGTGGCGCTCGGCTCTACTCCGGTCCTCCCGGTGCTCGAGGAGATGCGCGACCGGCTCGCCGACAGTGCCGAGCGTGCCGATGTCACGATCCGCATCGACGCCCCGCCTGACGTCGAGTTGCCGCTGCGCCGGCGCATGCTGCAGATCGTGGTCGAGAACCTCGCCGTCAACTCGATCCGGTACGCCGGCCCAGGGGCGACGCTGCTCCTCGGGGCACGTCGAGGGGAGCTCGAGGTCTCGGACGACGGCCGCGGCGTCGCGGAGGACGAGCTCCCGCGTCTCTTCGAGCGGTTCTACCGCAGCGACCGTGCGCGCGCGTCGCGCGGGACGGGTCTGGGACTCGCGATCGTCAAGCACGTCGTGGCCTCCGCGGGGGGTCAGGTGGAAGCGACGGGTGGCCGGGGGCGGGGACTTCGCATCGTGTGCAGCTTCCCCGCCCCGTAGCGGCCTCATCGACTAACTGTGGATCAGCGCGGTCGTCTTGAGCGACGCCCGCAGGACGACCTTCGGGATCGGAGCGAACAGCAGCTTCGGCCCGTCAGCCTGGCCCTTCGTCAGCGCCCAGTTGACGAACTTCTTCAGGTCCGCCGCCTTGCTGGTCTGCTTCGGGATGATCACGTAGGTGAACGTGCAGATCGGGTAGGCGAGCTTCTGCGTCTTGGCGGGGTTCACGATCGAGATCCCGCCGTTGTCCGGCGCGACGCGGTTGATCGTCGCGGCCGCCGACTTGATGCCCGTCAGGCCCGGAAGCGCGTACGTGCCGGCCCTGTTCTTCACCGCCGCGAACTTGAGGTGGTTCTTGAGCGTGTAGGCGACGTCGACGTACGTGATGCCGCCGTCCGTCGAGCTCAGCGCCGCAGCGACGCCGGAGCTGCCGCGGGCGCCGATGCCCGTCGGCCAGTTCACCGCGACACCCTTGCCGGGGCCGCTCTTCCACGTCGCGCTGACCCGCGACAGGTACTCGGTCAGGTTGTACGTCGTGCCGCTGTTGTCCGAGCGGTGAATGACGGTGATCTTCAGGTCCGGAAGCGACTTGCCCTTGTTCAGCTTCTTGATCGCCGGGTCGTTCCACTTCGTGATCCGGCCGTTGAAGATGCTCGCGAGCACCGAACCGGTGAGGTGGATATGGTTCGGCAGGGCGCCGCCGTTGTACGCGATCGACGTCGCCGAAAGCGCCCACGGGATCTGCACGCAGCCCTTGCAGGCCGCGAACTGATCGGGCGTCAGCGGCGCGTCGCTCGCGCCGAAGTCGACCGTGCGGTTCGTGATCGCATTGATGCCGCCGCCCGAGCCGATCGGCCCGTACGTGACCTTCAGGCCGAGCGCCGAGTCGACCTTCTGCGTCCAGGCGGCGACGAGCGGCGCGACGAACGAGCTCCCGGCACCGGTCAGCTCCGCTGCCTGGGGCCGCGCCTGGGCCGTGCCCGCCGCGCTGGCGATCGCAATTGCCGCAAGCGCCGCAAGCACGCCGGCCAGCAGCGTGGTGGTTTTCCTACTCAAAGCCTTCCTCCCCTTCTTGTCTCGTTTTGGAGTCAACCGGGGCGAACCATGCCCGCGGTGCAAGGCTGGGTGGGCAGACGCAAGGTGAACGTGTGGTTACAGGCTGGTGACCGGGCACCTGAGCATGCGATCCCGCGTTTAGGGTTGCCGGTCCGATGAGCGTCGTCCCGTCCGAGTACTCGATCCGTACCACCACCCGCCGCCTCGGCGACCGGATCGGGGACTTCGGGCTGCGGGCTGTCACCTTTCTCGCGGCGGCGGCAGCGGTCGTCCTGCTCGGCGCGATCGTCTGGAAGGTGATCCACCTCGCGTGGCCGGCGATCCAGCACTACGGGCTGAGCTTCATCACCGGCGAGACGTGGGACCCGGTCAAAAAGGTCTTCGGCGCGCTGCCCTTCATCTACGGGACGGCTATGAGCTCGCTGATCGCGCTGATCATTGCGACGCCCCTGGCGATCGCGATCGCGCTCTGGCTGAGCGAGCTGGCTCCGGGCGGCGTGCGCGGCATCGTCGGCTCGCTGGTCGAGATGCTCGCGGCGATTCCGAGCGTGGTGCTCGGTCTGTGGGGGATCCTCGTGCTCGGGCCGTTCCTCGCGAACCACCTCGAGCCCTGGCTCCACGATCACCTTGGCTTCATCCCGCTCTTCGGCGCGCCGTCGCCGACGGGTACCGGCCTCTTCACGGCGGGACTGATCCTGACGATCATGATCGTCCCGATCATCGCCAGCATCTGCCGTGAGCTCTTCCTCCAGGTGCCGAGCGAGCTCGAGGAGGGAGCGCTCGCCCTCGGCGCGACGCGCTGGGAAATGGTGCGCGGCGTGATCCTGCCGTCGACCAGAACCGGAATCGCCGCCGCGATCATCCTCGGTCTCGGCCGCGCGCTCGGAGAGGCGATCGCCGTCACGCAGGTGATCGGCGGCGGAACGACGATCCAGGCGAACATCTTCGGACCGATCGACACGCTGGCGAGCAAGATTGCCGCCGCCTATCAGGGCGCTGCTTCTGGGCTCGAAGGGGCTTCGCTCCTCTACCTCGCAGCGATCCTGATGGTCATCGGCCTCATCACGAACCTGATCGCCCAGCTGATCGTCCGCTTCTTCGACCCGCTGAAGGGAGCGCACTGATGTCTGCTGTGACGCCGGCGGTCTCGCTCAAAGCGTCCGGCGGGCTGCGCCGACGCCGGATCGTCAACAAGATCATGGAGGTGATCGGCTGGGCGGCGGCGCTCGCTGCCGTTGGGGTGCTCTTCGTCGTCATCATCTCCGTCCTCATTCGGGCGTGGCCGGCGCTCAGCTGGGACTTCTTCACGAAGCCTCCGGCGCTCTTCGGCCAGCCGGGCGGCGGCATCTCGAGCGCGATCGTCGGCTCGGCGATCATCGTCGCGATGGCCACGGCGATTGCGCTCCCCGTGGGTGTCCTGATCGGCATCTACCTGACCGAGTTCGCGCCGCGTGCCGTCGCGCAGCCGGTTCAGCTCGTGCTCGACATCCTCAACGGCCTGCCGACGATCATCACCGGCATCTTCGTGTACGGCCTGCTCGTCATCGGGCACGGCCAGAGTGCGTACGCCGGTGCGTTCGCTTTGGCGATCGTGATGCTGCCGCTCGTCGCGCGAGCCTCGCAGGAGACCCTGCTGCTCGTGCCGTCTGCTTTGCGCGAAGGAAGCCTTGCCCTCGGGGTCAGCCGCTGGCGCAGCGTCACCGGCGTGATTCTCCCGACGACGCTCGGAGGCATTCTCACCGGCGCAGTGCTCGCAGTCGCTCGCGCCGCCGGCGAGACCGCGCCGCTCCTCTTCACGTGCGCGGTGTTCAACACCGCGGTGTCGACCGACGTCACGAAGTCGATGCCGAACATCCCCGTCTTGATCTTCACGTACTCGGAGCAGCCCGACAAAGCGCTCCACGAACAGGCCTGGGGCGCAGCGCTCGTACTGATGGTGTTCGTCCTCGTGTCGAGCCTGCTCGCCAAGGCGTTACTCGCACGCTCCCGGAGGAAACTCGGACGATGATGACTGACGACGTTACGATTCCCGTCGACGTGGCGCCCGTGGAGATCGCGCAGGAGCGGCGGACGCCCTCCCCCACCCAACGCGAGGTTGTCTTCGACATCCGCGACCTCGCCGTCACGTACGGCCCAACGACGGCGATCAGCGGGGTCAACCTCGAGATCTACGGCAACCTGATCACGGCCTTCATCGGGCCGTCGGGCTGCGGCAAGAGCACCTTCATCCGGGCGCTCAACCGGATGAACGACCTCATTGCCGGAGCAAAGGTCGACGGCCAGGTGCTCTACCACGGGCAGGACATCTACGGCGACGGCGTCGATCCCGTCGAGGTTCGCCGCCGGATCGGCATGGTGTTCCAGCGCGCGAACCCGTTCCCGAAGTCGATCTACGACAACGTCGCCTGGGGCCCGCGCGT
>JBKOVW010000318.1:0-5751 GCA_046724095.1 Actinomycetota bacterium
CGCCAGCGACGGGACGTTTCCGACCGTCGTGTCGCGGAGGAAGCCCGCGAGGTTCGGCATGATCGCCGGCTTCTCGCTCGCCGGCATCGACAGGATCCCCGCCGTCCACGCCCCGACCGCGACGAAGCTGATGTGCCCGAACGACACGACTCCCGAATTGCCGATGAAGAGGTAGAGCGCGACGACGATCGCGACATTGACCAGCGTCGTGACGACGTATGTCTGGGTCGAGCTGGAGACGATCGCGCCGAACAGCGCGACGAGGACCACGAGCACGACGGGCGCGAGCAGCTCCAACGCGGCGCGGGCACGCCTCATACGCGCTCCGTCGCCTGCTGGCCGATGCGCGTAAACAGTCCGCCCGGCCGGATCAGCAGGACGAGGATCACCGCCGCGAACAGGAACGAGGGTAGGTACTGGCTCTGGTTGGTCGGGAGCGCGCCGCCGAGAAAGCCGGACGCGAAGCCGATCGCGAAACCGCCGAGCGTCGCGGACACGAGCCGGTTCATGCCGCCGAGCACGACGCCGGCAAGCACGAGGATCGTGTCGCGCAGCGCGAAGTCCGGCGTGACGAGCGGGGTCTGCACGGTCATGAGCACCGCCACGGTCGCGGCCAGGAGCCCCGACAGCAGGACGGCCGTGCCGATCACACGGTTGGCGCGGACGCCGAGCAGCCGGGCGGTGCGGAAGTCGAGCGCCGCCGCCCGCATGTGCAGGCCGACGCTCGTGCGTCCGAGCAGCACGACGAGTGCGACGAGGCAGCCCGCGGCGACGGCCGTCGAGACGATGGAGATCTTGCGGATGTCGACGCCGCCGACCGTCCACGGCTGGTTGAGCGACGAGAGCGACGCGGCGATCTTCCCGAGCGGCCCGAACCAGAGCAGCGCGATGCTCTGTAAGAGGAACGCGACCGCGAAGGTCGCGACGAGCATCACGGCGGGCGTCTGCGTTCGCAACGGGCGGAAGACCACCCAGTCCATCGCGACCGACAGGACGATGACGACGGCGAAGCAGAGCAGGATGCCGGCCCACACCGGCCAGCCGCGCTCGTACGCGAACGCGAGCGAGTACGCCCCGGCCATCACCAGCTGCCCGTAGGCGAAGTTGACGAGCCGCAGGACGCCGAACACGAGCCCGATCCCGACCGCCATCAGCGCATACATCCCGCCGAGGCCGAATGCGTCGGCGATCGTCTGCCAGTCGACGGTCATGAGAGGTACGCGGAGACGAGCGTCTCGGTGTCGTCGGCTGCGTCAGGCCCGAGCGTCAGGCGCACGCGCCCGTTGGCGAGCACGTGGGAGCGATCCGCGAGCGCGACGGTGCGCTGCGCACGCTGCTCGACGAGGAGGATTGCGATCCCGCTGTCGCGGATCTGCACCAGTGCGTCGAACACCGCGTCGACCATCTGCGGCGCGAGGCCGAGCGACGGTTCGTCCAGCAGGAGGACCTCGGGCTGAGCGCTGAGCGCGCGTGCGATCGCGAGCTGCTGCTGCTGGCCGCCGGAGAGCGCGCCGGCGTGGCGCTTGCGGAACTCCCGCACGACCGGGAAGAGCTCGTAAATGCGCTGGAGGTCGCCGAAACGCCGGCCCGCACTGCCGAGGCGGAGGTTCTCCTCGACCGTGAGCTCCGCGAAGATACGCCGCCCCTCGGGCACGAGCGCGATCCCGGAGCGGGCAACGTCTTCGGGCGATCGCCCGACGACCGAATTGCCGTGGAGCCGCACGTCGCCGCCGGCCGCAGGCACGAGCCCCATCACGGCATGCAGGGTCGACGACTTCCCCGCCCCGTTCGGGCCGATGAGCCCGACGATCTCGCCGCGGTCGACCGTCAGCGAGAGGCCCCGGACGGCGTGCACGGCGCCGTGGCGCACCTCGAGCTCGGCCAGTTCCAGCGCGGGCGTCATTCGGCTACGGCGCTCTCGCCGAGATACGCGGCGGCGACGTCGAGGTTGCGGCGGATGTCGGCCGGCGTCCCCTCGGCGAGCGTGCGGCCCTGGTCGAGGACGTGGATGCGGTCGCAGATCTCCATGATCAGCCCCATGTTGTGGTCGATCAGCAGCACACCGGCCTCGCGCTCGTTGCTCACCGAGCGCACGACCTCGGCCAGCGCCGGCAGCTCGGCCTCCGGCAGGCCGGCAGCCGGCTCGTCGAGCAGCACGAAGCTGGGGCTCGTCGCGAGAGCGCGCGCGACGCCGAGCCGCCGCTCGTCTCCCTGAGCCAGCGCGTCGGCGGGCGCGTCCGCGTTCGCCGACAGGGCGAGCGCCGCAAGGAGCTCCGCGGCCCGCTCGCGAGCCGCGCGCGGAGGCGTCCCCGCTCCGAGCGCCGCCACCTCGACGTTCTCGCGCACGGAGAGGGAGCGAAACGCATGGCTGTGCTGGAACGTCCGGGCGAGCCCGGCGCGGCCGCGGCGGCTGGGCCGCCAGCGGGTGATGTCGCGGCCCTCGAGCTCGATCGCGCCGCTCGAAGGGCGGTCGAAGCCGCTGAGGACGTTCACGAGCGTCGACTTGCCGGCGCCGTTCGGCCCGATCAGCCCGACGATCTCGCCGCGCCGCAGCTCGAGCGTGACCTCGCGGAGGGCGTGCACGCCCTCGAAGGACCGCGACACGGCGGAGGCCCGGAGCGTCGCTCCGGGCCTCCGCGGTTGCCGTTCAGCACTCAGATCTTCGCGACGACCTTCGCGACGATCGTTCCCACGACCTTCGGGACGTTGTTCTGGATCTTGATGACGCGGTAGCGCCGTCCGAACACCGTGTGCAGCTTCGGGGAGAAGCTCACGTTCCCGGAGATGGTCGGCACGTTCTTGAAGTGCTCCATGATCTTGGCGAGCACGGCGCCCTTCGTGGAGCCGTGTGCGCGCTTGATCGCGGTGACGACGCCGTCGACGGCGGACGGCCCGGTGATGAACCCGCCGGTGGCCGCCTTCACCTGCTTCGCGAGCCTGTTCACGGCCTTGCTCGGGTCGTCGCCGAACGAGGACGCGAACGTCACGAACCAGTAGTTCGTCACCTTCGGGTTGGCCGGGAGCCAGTACGTGCCGTCGCCGGCCCACGAGTTGAGCACCGGCGTGTTGTTCCCGACGGAACGGAGCCCGGTGATCATCGACGACAGCGCGCCGAACGCGCCCGCGGTCGAGGTGACGATCACGTCGGCCTTGGTGCTGTTCAGCCGGCTGACGGCGTTCTGCACGTTGTTGCCGCCGAGCGACTGGTACGTCTCGTGCGCGACGATCTTGCCGCCGAGCTGCTTGAAACGAGCCTCGAACGCCTGCACGACGTTGCGGAAGTAGACGATCACCGTGTCGGTCGCGAGCGCCGCGCTCTTCCAGCCGTGGTTCCAGGCGTACTGCGCCATTGCCGAGCCCTCGTCCTGGGCGACGTTGCCGAAGCTGAACGCGAGCCGGCCCTTGGAGCCGAACCGCTTCGGCCCCATCTGGTCGGTGCCGATGCAGGATGCAACCGCGAGGATCCCGCGATCGATCGCGACGCGCACCACCGGCGCCGCGAGGTCGACGTCGCACGTCGTGAAGATGATGTTCGACTTCTGCTGCACGAGCCGTAGTGCGCATGCCTTGGCTACATCCGGCTTGTTGCCCTGCGTGTCGCAGGTCAGCAGCTTCAGCTTGCGCCCGAGCACGCCGCCTTTCGCGTTGATGGTGTTGATCTGAAGCTTCGCCGCGGCGAGGGCCGGGCCGTCGAACGGCGCCATGCTGCCGTTGCCGTCGAATGCCCAGCCGATGATGATCGGCGCCTTTGCACTGCGCGCACCGTTCGCCGCGAGCGCGCTCCCGATCAGGGCGAGCGCGAGCACTGCCGCAGCCGCGACCGCCAACCTCCCTCTACCTCTCATCTACGCCTCCTCTTGGGATCCAGGGGTTGGATTACACGGCACCGGGCGATACCTGGTCAACCTGGGTTCGGTTTCGCGCCGCCCACGCGCGCTCGAACGAGTCCTTCGCCTGCCGCGCGAGCTCGTCGGCCGGGACGTCCCACAACGAGTCCGGCCATGCATCTCCGAATGCGCCGTTGTCGGAGAAGATCTCGACGTCGTAGTAGCCGTCCCAACCTGCCGCCTCGAGCGCGCCGAGCAGACGCGGCAGGCCGGCGGCGCCGTCGCCCGGCAGCACGCGGTCGGCCCACTTCCGCGTTGGCTCGCGCCAATCCGCGACGTGGACGCCCACGAAGCGGTCCACGTGCTGGACGATCTCGTCGACGACATTTGGCGTGTTCCACACATGCCACGTGTCGAATTGGATGCCCAGCGCCGCGTGGTCGGCTTCCTCGAGCAGCTGAACGGCCTCGCCGAGCGACGAGATCATCGTCCAGTCCTCGCCGCCCACGCAGTTGATCGGCTCGAGCCCAATCTGGACGCCGGCCCGCTGCGCCTCGTCGCCGATCGTCCGGAGCCCCTCCACGACGGTATCGCGGTCGTCGCCCGGCCCGGTCAGGCAGACGATGCCGCTCGGCTCGAACTTCGCGAGCCGGTGCACCGATGCACAGATGGCGTCGATCCGCTCGCGCGGGTCGCTCGGTCCCTCCATGAGCGGGAGCGGCAGGATCGACGGGATCGTGGGGATCGCCGACGCGCGGCCGAGGCCGGACGCGTCGAGCACCTCGAGCGCGACGGCGTCGTCCTCGAGCTTCAGTTCCCAGATCCCGATTCCGTCGGCGCCTGCGGCCGCGTACGCGCGCACGTCGTCGGCGAACGACGAGGTCAGAGTCGAGATCTGAGAGATCGAAAAAGGTGGCCGGATGCAGGGATTCTACGCTTGAGGAGATTGCGCGCGACGAGGGTGCCGGAGCCACCTCCGAGCCCGGGCCCGGGCCACGTGCTGGCGCCGATGTGGAAGAGATCCCGAATGGGAGTGCGGTGGCCGGGCTGCTGTGCGAACGGCCGCCACAGGAAGTTCTGGTCGAGCGCGAGCGAGCCGGAGTAAGGGTCGCCGCGCTCGAGGTTGATGTTCGCCGCCTGCAGGTCGGCCGGCGAGAGGACGAGGCGCTCGCGCAGCGCGGGCTCGAGGTTCGGGATGTGCTGCGCGATGCGCTGCTGGATGCGGTCGGCGTACCGTTCGCGCAGCGACTCCGTCCACGTTCCGTCGCCGACGTCGATCTCGCCGGCGGCGTCTCCCTTCACCTGCCACGGCAGCTCCTGCAACTGGATCCAGAGCAGGCCTGCACCGTCCGGCGCTCGCGTTTCGTCCATCGTCAACGGCTGTCCGACGACGACCGTCGCCTCCGCGGGCAACAAGCCGCGGTCGGCCTCGTTGACGGCGCGCGAGACGCCGTCGAGCCCGGGCGTGAGGTGCACGATCGCCGTCTTGCCCAGCCGCTCGTCGCCGTTCCAGCGCGGCGGCTCGGAGAGCGCGTAGTGGATCTGCATCTCGGAGCGACCGAACCGGAAGCGGCGGCCGGCGGCGGCGACGTCGCCGCCGCCGTCGAGCAGACGGCCGTACAGCTGGGTCGGCGTTACGTTGCAAATGACGGCGCGGCGCGCCGTGAACACGTCTCCACTCTTCGTGCGCACGCCGGTGGCGCGGCCGTCCGCGACGAGCACCCGCTCCACGTCCTGGTTCGCGTGACAGGCGCCGCCGTTGTCCTCGATCAACCGGACGAGCGCGTCGACGAGCCGGGCGCCGCCGCCGCGCGGGATCGGCATCCCGCCGGCCTCGATCGCGAACGCGATGACGCGGTTCATGAAGCCGGACGTCGCCGCGTCCGGGCCGAGCCCGGTGTGCAGCACCCACGGCGCCAGCAGT
>JBKOVW010000068.1:0-5125 GCA_046724095.1 Actinomycetota bacterium
CGCCAGAACGTCGTGTCCAAGAACAACCAGTTCGTCGCTGCCGTCAGGGGAAAGCAGCAGCAACTCGATTGGATCACCCAGATAGAAATGCCAAAGCTCATCGGTGGGCAGCCGATGCATATCCGAGAAGACATTGGGATCATCGACAAGGAGAGCGACGATCGCTGAGCACAGCGGTCTTCCGTCCGGGCCGATCTTGTCGTCAACGTACGACTGCCAGAAGAGAAACGTTCTCGGTCGGCATGGTCGCCAAGTTCCACAGTTCGACGAGCTGCTCAGGGCGCGGACGACCGATCACCGCACTACGTTAGTTCCGTTCCCCGGATCACGGGTCGCACGACCGGGTGCGATGGTGGGCGTATACGCGCCCGGTCATTGCCCGTACTGGCGACCGGGGCTGCCTTCTCGAACGGCGTGTGACGCGAAGTGGGCTGACCCGCCTGGGTGCTCAGGATCGGCTGCTCTGCGCACCTCCATACGTGATCAGCTGGCGCGCGTTCGACTGGCGACGCGGATAGAGAGCGGCGCCGCCTGACGGGACGGTGGTGATCCTGAAGGTCACCTGGGACTCGTGGCGCACGGTCTCCACGACCGAGCCTGGCGAGCTCGACGAGTTGCACGAGCACTAGCCCGCGGTCGCTGGTTCGGGCGGACGCTCTCCTTCGACCTCGACGGTGCGGAAGGTGAAATAGAGGCCGAGGTCGTAGACGCTCTTGAGCGTGCCGGCGATCAGGAACGGCGCGCCGAGGCCGAGCCGGAGCGTAGGCCCGGCGATCAGCGGGGCGATCGGCCGGGTGAGGTAGCGCGCGGTGTTGGTGTAAGCGGCGGCTGCGGTGCGCTCGCTCGGGTCGACGACCGCCATCACGTACGCCTGGCGGGTGGGGACGTCCATCTGCGAGAGGGCGAAGCGGGCGAGCAGGAGGGCGATCGCGCTTGCGAGGTTGGGCGCGAAGGCGACGGCGATCAGAAACAGGTTGGAGGGGAGGTGGGTGAAGACCATCGTGCGTAGGAGCCCGATCCTGGCGGCGATCCGGACAGCGGCCTGGAAGGAGAGCGCTTGCAGAATCCCGATCGCGAAGAAGACGACCGCGAGCGTCTGCGGTGACGCGTCGTACTTGCGCGTGAACAGGTAGGCGATGAACGTCTGGGGGACGAAGCCACCGCCGAGGCTGTCGAGCGCGAACAAGCCAGACAGGCGCGCGACGATGCCGCGCGAGCGGTGCAGGGGCGGTCGCGGCTCCTTGGAGAGCTCGTGCCCCACCTCGACTCCGGGCGAGAGGCGCGCGGAGGCGAGGAGCCCTGCGCAGGCGGCGAGCGGATAGACGAGCAGCCACTTGGGCGAGCTGCCGATGAGCGCAGTCAGCGCCCCCAGCGAGCCGGCGAGCGTCGCGACCGTGTTGTAGGTGCCGAAGAGCTTCGTCCGTTCCTGGACGGGAGCTGCGTGCGGGAGCATCGCCTGCTCGAGCGAGGTGAACGGTCCCGACTCGACGACCTCGGTCGAGAGGGCGCCGGTGAGCCCGGCGAGGGTCAGCATCGGCAGCCAGTCGGTCAGCGCGAAGGCGGCGCCCGCGAGTGCCATGGCGACGAGGAGGAGGCGGTAGCAGCGCCGCCGTCCGACGCGGTCGCCGTAGCGCGCGATGAGGATCGAGACGAGCGCGGTGCCTGCGAGGAGCGAGGCGAGCACGAGACCGACGGCGCCGTCGGAGAGGCCGCGGTCGGCAAGGGACACGCCGATCAGGACCGAGCCGAGGCCGTAGGCGAGCGCCCGAGCAGCCTGGGCGGCGAGGATGCGGCGGGCGTCCTCGCTCAGGCGCGTTCCTCGAGCACGAGCGCGCCGCCGCGTTCGGGGCAGAAGACGTACAGGCAGCGGCCGTCCGGGTCCCAGCCGAGCGTGTGCGCGCCCCGCTCGGTCGCGACCGTCTCCAGCGGCTCGAAACGATTGCTGTCGAAGCTGCAGACGACGCCGGGCTCGCCGATCGCGACGTACAGGCGCGCGAGCTCGGCGTCGTGCATGACGACGTCGGGAACGCCGGGCAGCGGCAGGCTCGCGAGCAGCTCGCCGCTGTCGCGATCGAGGACTGCGAGCACGCCGCCGTCGGCCGCGCAGAAGAGGCGGCCGCGGTCGAGCCACAGCCCGTGCGGGCCAGCCGCCGGCACCGCAAGCGCCCTTTCGATCTCCGCACACGCGCAGTCGATGACGATGATCTCGGCCGGCTCGCGGATGTTCGCGTACACGCGGTCGCGCTCTTCGTCGTACACGGTCCAGCGCGGACGCCCTGGCAGCGGAAACTCGGCAATCACCTGCAGCGAGTCGATCTCGACCACGGAGGCGGTGCAGTTCTCGCCGAGGGGCTCGCCGAGATTGAACGCGTAGAGCTGTCGCCGGTTCACGTCGTACGCGAGCCCGTTCGGGTGCGGACCAACCGCAACGTGCCCGAGCAACTCTTCGTCCGAGCAGCGAAAGACGCTAACCCGCGCGGCGGCACGGTCGCTCGTGAACAAGAGGTCGCTTTGCTCGTCGATCAAGACGCCGGCCACCGCCGCCAGATCGGCGAGTGAGTGCATGAACTCGCGCCGCTTGCAGTCGAGGACGTCGACGCGATCGGCGCCGGTGTGCGCCACATACATGCGGCCGCCGCCGCGGTAGACATCCGCGTGATCGAAGCCCGGCTTGGCTCCGGGCGGGATCGCGATGAAGCGGCCGCGTTCGAGGCTCATGCGGTCGCGCTTTGGCCGACTTCGTTCTTGCACCAGGCGTAGAGCGCGTCGTAAACGGGCAGCGACAATTCGAGCTGACGGTGGTCGCCGAGGTTGAGCAGGTGGAATCCTTCGGCGACCGCGAGCAGGCCGCGCGACTGCGGCGTGGCGTCCCGGTCGTCGGCGACGTCGGCGCCGTGCACGATCCGGGCCAGCAGCTTCAGCGAAGGGTCGTCGAGCTCGTACTCCTCGAGCAGCACCTCGAACGAGCAGAGCCCGTCGCGGTGGGTGTACTCGGCGTCCGGCGCGTCGTAGGAATGCGCGCCCTCGCGCTCTGCCACGTCCAGGACCTGTTCGGCCGGGACGTAGAGGAACTCGGCGTCTTTGTCGATGAAGTTCTGGATCAGCCAGGGGCAGGCGATCCGGTCTGTCTTCGGGCGTTCGCGCGTTACCCACTTCATTGCTGTCTCCCTTCTATGAGGGCTCGCGGCCGCTGAGCAGGGCGCGCTTGCGGTACTCGTAGAGGCCGTCGAACAGCGGTCCTGAGATCGCAAGCAGCTCCTCGTCGTCGCGGACCATCGAGAGGCCTCGCAGCAGGACATCGAGACCGGCAGCCTCGGGGGCGTCGTAGCGCTCGTCGGCGAGGTCGGCCTCGTGCACGACCTTCGCGATCTCCCACAGAACCGGGTCGGCGAGCTCGTAGCGGTGCAGGAAGGTCTCGAAGCTGCAGTCGCCGCCGTGGTGGGACAGCTCGACACCGCGCATGTCGAACGCCGTCGCGTCCACCGGCACCTCGTCCGCGTCGTCGACGAACACGAACTCCGCCTCGGGGTCGATGAAGCGGCGGATCAGCCAGGCGCAGGCGGCGCGGTCGATGTGGCAGTGGCGGCGCGTCGCCCACCTCATCCGACCGGCTCCTCCACCAGCGCAGCAATGTCGTCGAGAGCACGCAGCGCCTGCTCGCGCTCGGTCGGCGGGAAGTAGTCGCGTGCGCGGATCCGGCGCAACTCGCGTCGCATTCGCTTGAGCGATCGCCGCCGCTGACCCGCTGGCTCCTCGCGCGCTGCCGCTGCCTCCTCGGTCAGCGTGCGGTAGTCAGCGGCGACCGCATCGGCCATCCGCGCGGCGAGCTCCCGCTCCTGTGCCGCTGACGCGAGCTCGCCGATCCAGATGGTCGCGTCGCCGCCCGCCTCCACCACCTCATCGGCAAGCCACTCCAGCTGCTCGCGGTTGCGCGCGTCGAGCGGAAGCGCGGCAAGTCCGTCGAGGACCTGCGCGGCGCCGAGCCGCCGCAGCTTCCGCCAGAGCGCGCTGCGGGGCGTAGACGGCTCGCGCGGCAACCGATAGGCGAGCAACACCCAGGAGTTCCGACCCGAGGCCACGATGCGAAGCTTATCTCAGTTCTGCAACCGCGGTTGCACGATCCATGGCAGAATCCTCAGCGATGGGCGAGCACCTCGACTACGACAACCTCCGCTCGAGGCCGTGCCGTCGGTGCAGGCGCGCGCCGGGCAAGGGCTGCAAGGCGACCGCTAGTTCCAACCGTCTGGGGCGCCGGCCGGCAGGGCGCTGACGCTCGTCGAGGACGAAGTCCTGGCAGACATCGGCCTCGACCCGCGTGAGGCCCGCCGCCAGCTGCCCGTGCGCGGCGTACGGCTCAACAACGTGGTCGGCAAGCGATTCATGGTCGCTGATGTCGAGTGCTACGGCGTCGAGCTCTGCGAGCCGTGCCTGCAGCTGCAGCTGATGACGCGGCCTGGGCTGATCACCTTCTTCAGCGACATGAGCGTCTTCGCGCACTTCGGATGCCACGCACGCTCCCGCGCGCCTAGCACCTATGGAGACGCTGTGCAGATCCATCTCGGCCCTCCTTTGCGCGCAGGTCTGGTCGACTCGCACACCTCAAGGAGGGCCGGATGAACCCCTCAGTCGTTCACAACCTGTGTGGGCAGCTCGCTAGCCGCTGCGCGGGCACCGCCGTCATCTGATTTCAAGAGGCGTGCTCGACGCGCTCGTAGGTGAGGATGGCGACGCCGTCCTCGACTGTCTGGGTGTCAACGAGGCGCATAGGTTTCTTGTCGCTTGTCTCGCCGAAGAGGCGCTTGCCGGCCCCGAGCACGACCGGGAAGATCTTCAGCCGCAGCTCGTCGATGAGGTCGTGCTCCATCAGCGCGCGCAGGAGCTGGAAGCTGCCGGGGACGACGATCTCCCCGTCTAGCTCCTGCTTCAGCTTCGAGACCTCGTCCACCACGTCGCCCTTGAGTATCGTCGAGTTGTTCCAGGCGGGATCCTCGAGGGTCGAGGACACGACGTACTTGGGCAGGCTGTTCAACCTGTCCGCCAACTCGCCACTCCGGGATGGCCACCGCGCGGCGAACCACTCGTAGCTCCGCCGGCCCAGCAGCAAGGCCTCGGCGCCCAGCGCCTC
>JBKOVW010000027.1:0-6396 GCA_046724095.1 Actinomycetota bacterium
ACGGCGGCGGGGAGCTACCGCTGCGGCGTCACGCGCTTCGAGCTCGGCCCGGGCGAGATGCCGACGCCCGCACACGTGCACGGCGAGGCGGAGGAGACGTTCTGGGTTCTCGCGGGCTCCGGCCTGACCTGGCTCGACGAAAGGGCGTACGAGATTCGCGCGGGCGACTGCATCGTCTACAAGAACTCCCACCAGGCGCACACGATCCGTGCCGGCGACGACGGGCTCGACGTGCTCGCGTTCGGTGCGCGCGAGTACCTCCCGCGCGGAGAGCTGCCGCGCGGCGGGTCGATGTGGTCGATCACCGGCTACGTCGAGGTGCAGGACGGTCATCCGTGGGACCGCGAGCCCGAGCTCGTGTGGCCGGCGCCGGAACCGGAACGCGCGCCGAACATCGTCAACGTCGGCGACGTGGAGCGCGACGCGTTCGGCGGGTGCACTCGCCGCTACGTCGCGGACGCGGCCGGCTCGCGCTGGACCGGGACGACGTACATCGAGTGCAGTCCCGGCGTGTCGTCCGGCCCGCCGCACGCGCACTCCGCGGAGGAAGAGATCTTCGTCGTCCTCGAGGGCGCAGGCACGTTCGAGATCTGGCCCGAACAGGAGCATCCCGTCCGCACGGGCTCCGTCGTCGCGGTCCCGCCGGGCAGCGGCTACGCGCACCGCTTCCGGGGCGGCGACGAGGGAGTGACGTTCCTCGCCTGGGGCACGCGCGAGCCGAACGACATCTGCTGGTACCCGCGCTCGAAAAAGATGATGTGGCGCGGCGTCGGGGTGATAGGCCGCATCGAGACGCTCGACTACTGGGACGGCGAAGAGCCCGATTGATCGCGCATTGGGATGAGGTTCCGCGGGACGCCGACCTCGCCGAGGCCGCGGGCGCCGTCGCAGTCAGCCTGCGCCGGATCGAGCTCGCGCCGGGCGAGGAGGCCACGCTGCCCCATCGCCGTACCGAGGACGTCCTCTACGTCGTCGCCGGCAGCGGCGACGGCCTCCGCGCGGGCGACTGCGTCGTCTACCGCGTGCCCCACGACGCGCCGACTCTTCGCGCCGGCGACGACGGGCTGACGGCGCTCCTCTTCGCGACGCCCGCCGAGCCGGCGCCCTTTCACTCGGGCGCGTCCGAGGCTTCGCGCATCATCAACGTCGCCGATGCGGAGTCCGCGTACGAAGGCGAGGCCGGCCGCTGGGTGCTCCTCGCCCGGCAGGCCGGCGCTCAGCACGCCGGCGTGAACTACGGGCGGCTCGAGGCGGGGAACGACGGCGCGCCGCCGCACTGCCACTCCGCCGACGAGGAGCTCTTCGTCGTCTTGGAGGGCGCCGCCACGTTCGAGCTCTGGCCCTCGCCGCTCAGGGTCCTGGAAGACAAGGCCGAGAAGGAAGCGATCGAGGTTCGGGCCGGCCACGTCGTCTCGCGGCCGCCGAGCACAGGCGTCTCGCATTCGCTCCGCGCAGGTGACCAAGGTGCGTCATTTCTCGTGTACGGTACGCGGCGCCCCAACGACGTTTGCTACTACCCTCGCTCGAACAAGATCTACTGGCGGGGTCTTGGCCTCATCGCCCGGTTGGAGCCGCTCAGCTACGACGACGGCGAGCCCGAGGACTGACGCCTCTCCCGACGAACCCAGTCAGTCCGGACCCAAAACGGAAGAAAGGGCGTAGAGCGCTGTCCCTCGATCGGATCTCCAGGCTTCTCGAAGACTTCCCGATATCGAGTCGCATGGGGAGAGCACGTCGTCTCGCCGGCTCCCGCCGCGTCCGGATCACCGTGAACGCCGTCTTCGTGACCGGCGCCCTCGCGGCGGCCGCTCTCACCGTGCTCCACTTCATGAGCTCCGGCTGGCCGCTCGCGAGCGCCGACCCGCTGCTCGTCGTCGCGGCCGGGATCCTCTTCCTGTTCGCCTACGCCTTCAAGGCGTGGGGCTGGCAGCGGCTCTTCCCCGTGGAGCAGCGTCCTGAGGCACTGACCCTCGCGGCCGCCGGCGGCGCCGCCTCGGTCGGCGGAGTCGCCCTCCCGGGCCGGTTCGACGAGGCGATCCGCATCGCAGTCGTTCGCCGCCTCCCCGGCAAGAAGACCGCGGGTCTCGGCGCGATCTGCCTGACCCTGATCGTCGTCGGGCTGCTCGACAGCGCCGCGCTCGCGCCGATGGCGTCGATCGCGGCCGCGGCTTCGCACTCGGGCGGCGTGCAGGCGGGCTTCGCGCTCGTCGCAGCAGCCGGCGTTGCCGCTGCGGCGCTCGTGCTCTGCCTGCCGCGCATCGCCCGCCTCGGCTTCGTCACCCGTTGGAAGGTCGGCCGCTGGCTGTGCGAGCACACCGCGTGCCGGCGCTCGGCGTCCCAGGCGTGGCTGCTCATCTCCGTCTCGTGGGCACTCCGCGGCGTCGCGGTGTTCGTCCTCCTGAACGCGCTCGCAATCGGCGGGTCGTTCACCCTCGCGCTGGCGTTCCTCTGCGCGTCGGCGGCGTCCGCGTCGCTCCCGATCGCCCCCGCCGGCGCAGCCACCCAGGCCGGCGCAGGCGCCGCGATCCTTATCGTCGGCGGGATCCCGAAGGGGGAGGCGCTCGCCTTCGCGGTCGCAGCTCAGGGCCTCGTCATCCTCGTGGGCGCGATCGTCGTTGCCGCGGCCGGGATCTGGGCGCTGATCGCCCGCTTCCGCCCGGCGCGAGCAGCGATTCTCACCTAGTTCTTAGATCCGGGGTGGGCAGCTTCCAGGTAACTGTGCTTCGATGAGCCGCGCCATGAAGTCCGTCGTCGCCGTGCTCACGCTCGTCCTCACGCTCGCCCTCGCGGCCGGCGCGAGCGGGGCGATCGTCACGTCGACCGACCTGCAGGGGCGGCGCATCACGTTCGACGTGCGCGCCACGGCCGTGGACACCAGCTGGTACACGGACATTCTCCGCGCGACGGCCCACGGCGACGAGATCAGCAACGTGACTGTCCGGATCGTCCCGGACATATCGGTCGAAGCGGTGTGCGGCTCAGAGGCGGCAGCTTGCTACGAGCGGCTCAGCGGCCGGCCCACGATCATCATCCCCGCCGGCAAGAACCAGTTCCTCGAGGGGACGCTGATTCACGAGTACGGCCATCACGTCGACGCGACGATGCCGAACCCCGGCATCCCGGAGCTGAACGGCATCCCGGTGTGGTGGGCGGACCGAGGCATGGCCGCGCTCTTCGCCAACCGCCAGGTCGCCTTCGACTACTCGAAGGGCTGGGACCACAGCATCGCCGAGATCTTCGCCGAGGACTACGCGTACATCCACGTCGGCCCGTCGTACCGGTACGCCATCACCTGGCTGACCCCGCCCGACGACAAGCTGAAGGCGGACATGTTCGCCGCGCTCGGCGGCGTGCCGACGGCGACCCTCCCAGCCGCTCCGAACACGCCGGTCGTCGTACGCCGCGTCGGCACGCTCACCCCGCATGACGTGAAGAGCGTCCCGTTCGGCCTGCTCGGCCCCGGCCGACACGTCACCTTCACGGCCACGGTCTCTCGCCCGACCCGCAAAGGCATTCGCGCCCGCATCCAGGTGGTCTGCAACGGCACCGTCGCCGGCACCCGCACGATCGGCAAGGGCCAGAAGGTGCGCACGCTCGACCTGCCGAACATGGGCCCCGGCGACTGCGACGCCCGCCTCGTCAGCTCCGCGCCGGTGAGCCTGAAGTACAACCTCCGGCTGCAGCTCGCGGTCGAGGGCGAAGCCTTCCTGCGGTAGAGGCCGTCCGAGACCCGCATGATTATGCGGGACATCGGCAGGAACGGGCTATTCTGGGACGAAAGAGCGCCGCATGGGCCTCTCCCGTTTGCTTCCGCGTCCCAACACACGCTCATCGTCCACTGAGAAGGGAACTTCTTTGGCACGGGTCATCGCGTTCGCCAACCAGAAGGGCGGCGTGGCCAAAACGACCACCACGCTGAACCTCGGTGTCGCCCTCAAGGAGAAGGGACACTCCGTGCTGGTCGTCGATCTGGACCCGCAGGGGAACCTGACCATGAGCCAGGGCTGGAACCCCGACGAGATCGAGCGCTCGATGTTCGACGTGCTCGTCCACCGGCTTCCGATCGAGGAGATCATTCGCCTCGCGGAGGTGGACGTCGCGGTCTCGTCCATCGACCTGGCCGGCGCCGAGCTCGCCCTCTCGTCGATGATCGGCCGCGAGCGCGCCCTCGAGAAGGCGCTGGTCTCGGTCAAGCCGAAGTACGACTACATCCTGATCGACACGCCGCCGTCGCTCGGGCTGCTGACCATCAACGCGCTCGTGGCGTCGAACGGCGTGATCGTCCCCGTGCAGTGCGAGTACCTCTCGCTGCGCGGGCTCGTCCAGCTCGAGAACACGCTCTCGATGATCCGGGAGAACCTCAACCCGGACGTGGAGATCCACGGGATCCTCCCGACGATGTACGACAAGCGCCTGCTGCACTCGCGCGAGGCGGTCGACATCCTCAAGGAGAACTTCGGCGATCTCGTCTTCGAGACGAAGATCCGCAAGACCGTGCGCTACGCCGAGGCACCAGTCAAGGGCCAGTCGGTGCTCGGGTACGACCCGGGCGGCGACGCCGCAGCGCTCTACCGCGATCTCGCGAAGGAGGTGCTCAATGGCGCGAAAGCGCGCGAGCATGCGTGAGGGCCCGCTCGCCGAGCTCTTCAAGGCAACCGAGGCAGCGCAGCGACAGCAGGAGCGGGAGGCCGCCGGCCAGGAGCAGGCGCCGGCCGAGGAGCCGCACGAGTCGACGGTCGAGCACGTCCCGACCTGGGAGGACGAGGTCGAGACGCCGGTGCCGCCGATTCCCGACCCGCAGCCCGAGCCCGAGCCGCAGCCGGAGCCGCCGGCCCCGAAGCCCGAGCCGGTCCCGCCGCCTGCCACCGTTCCCGAGCCGCCGGTTACGCGCTACTACGAGGCGATGCCGGAACCGGCGCCGCGGCTTTCGCATGCGCGCGTCGGCTCGCTCGGCTCGTACCTCGCGAAGATCCAGGTCGTCGGCGTCGGCGGCGCCGGCCTCAACGCAGTCAACCGGATGATCGACGCCGGGATCAACCAGGTCGAGTTCGTCGCGGTGAACACCGACGTGCAGCAGCTGCGCCTCTCCGAGGCCGAGACGAAGATCCACATCGGCCGCGAGCTGACGAAGGGGCTCGGGTCGGGCGCGGAGCCGACAGTCGGACGCCGCGCTGCCGACGAGGCCGAAGACCAGATCAAGCACGCCCTGCGCGGCACGGACATGGTCTTCGTGACCGCCGGCGAGGGCGGCGGCACGGGCACCGGCGCCGCGCCGATCGTGGCGAAGATCGCGAAGCAGCTCGGTGCGCTGACGGTCGGCATCGTGACCATGCCCTTCAAGTTCGAGGGGACGAAGCGGCGCGCCCAGGCGGAGATGGGCATCGAGGAGCTGCGCGGGGAGTGCGACACGACGATCGTCATCCCGAACGACCGGCTGCTCGAGGTGCTCGACAAGTCGACGTCGATGCTCGACGCGTTCAAGATCGCCGACGACGTCCTGCGCCAGGGCGTGCAGGGCATCTGCGACCTGATCACGCTCCCGGGCCTGATCAACCTCGACTTCGCGGACGTGCGGACGATCATGGAAGGCTCGGGCACGGCGCTGATGGGCATCGGCTTCTCGTCCGGCGCGGAGAACCGCGCGCGGGAGGCGGCCGAGCGCGCGCTGCGCTCGCCGCTGATCGACACGGACCTGCACGGCGCCCGCGGCATCCTGCTCTCGATCGCGGGCGGCGACGATCTCTCGCTGCTCGAGGTGAACGAGGCGGCCGAGGTGATCCGGCAGACGGCGACCGACGAGACGCAGATCATCTTCGGCGCGACCATCGACGAGCGCCTCAAGGGCCAGGTCTGGGTCACGGTCGTGGTCACGGGAGTCGGCGGTGGTGTCGCCAGCCGCCCGAGCCGCAGCCTCGTCACGGCGCTGACCTCGTCCGACGACGAGCTCGAGCCGCCTTCATTTCTGCGCAACTGACGCTTTGGTTCGCTTGCTTGCCTAGATCGGGTGTCAGACGGCCCGCCGAGCGAAGCCCGGCGGGCCTCTAAGCGACATCGCAAGCGATGTCGCAGTTCTCCGGAACTAGCTCGAACGAGTGAACTTTCGCGAGCACGGCGTGAGCCTGCGCCCGCGTGCGCGTCTATCGGGTAGCGCGACTCCCCACAGACTGCGGCCTCTCCCGGAGACCCGCACCGAGTGTCGGTGCGGGTCTACCCTTTGCGCATGAGAGGGGCGGTGGCGGGGGGACACGCGCTGACTGCGCAGGCCGGTGCGCAGGTGCTGGAAGCGGGCGGGAACGCGGTCGACGCGGCCGTCGCCGCCGCGCTCGTCTCGTGGGTCGCCGAGAGCCCGCTCACCGGCCCGGGCGCGGGCGGCTTCATGCTCGTGCACCGTGCGCG
>JBKOVW010000014.1:0-5359 GCA_046724095.1 Actinomycetota bacterium
CCGATGCCGAGCATCACGCCGTCGACGACAGCCGTACCGTGGGTGAAGTCCTCGATCGCGGCGTACGCGACCTCCGTCCACAGCGGGATCGGGCTCATCATCTGGCCGCGCGCCTTGTATGGCGTCAGACAGAGCGGGCTCCGGCCCTCGATCGAGACGTAGAAGTCGGTCCCGAGCGCCGTCGTGACGTGCACCTGCTTCTTCCCTGCGAGCGCTTCGACCGCGTCCTTCGTACGCTGCGCCGACCGCTCGAGATCCTCCTGCGTCAGGCCCCACTCGCCCATTCCCGGCTCGATCGAGGCGATCTTGCCGTTCGCCTCGCACGTTTCGCGCACGGCGTTCACGTGCGCGAACCGGTTCGCCCACTCGAGGTTCGCGATGATGATCACCTCGTCCGAGCCGACCATCGCGCGGTGCAGGTTGGCGGGCGGCGCCATCGGGAAGCGCACGTCGGCGCGGCCGCGGCGCACCTGCATCTCGTTGTTCATGATCACCGGCCAGGCGCCGCGGTCCACGCAGACCTCCGCGACAGCCCTCGCCTCGTCTTCGCGGTCGTCGTCGCAGATGATCGTCACGACGTCCGCCTCCTCGACGGAGAAGCAGACGTCGACGATCAGCGCCGCGTCCTGCAGCAGGTTGTCTTGTGCGACCAGAGTGGCCATGCGTCACCTCACCCTCTCGGCGGAGAACACGGGCAGTACTTCGTCGGCGAAGCGTTCGACCTGGCCGAACTGGTCGATCGCTCCGAACCGGCAGATGAAGTGGTCGACGCCGGCGTCGGCGAACCCGCGGATCCACTCCGCGATCTGCTCCGGCGTGCCGACGGGGCCCCAGTTGGACAGATCCATCGCCTTCGACAGCTCGGGGTAGTACTTCGAGATGTAGTCGTCGAACGCGCCCCGCGCTGCGTCCTCGGATTCGCCGATGTTCATGGTGACCTGGTACGAGATCACGAGGCGCGAGAAGTCGTGGCCGTGCTCGTCGGCCCAGCGCTCGATCAGGCCGAGCTGCTCGACGAGCTCCTCCGGATGCTGGGCGCGGCAGCACGTCATCCAGCCGTCCCCGTACTTGACGATCCGCCGGCACGCGCGCTCGAAACGGCCCTTCATCACCTCGGGCGGCGCATCGCCCGTAAGGCGCGGGTTCGAGACGACCCAGATCGGCGGCGGCGACTGGAGCGGAACCAGCGGGCCCATCTCCGTGCCTGAGTAGAACTCGACGTTGTCGTAGCGGCGGAACTTGCCGTGGAAGTCGGTCTTGCCCTCGGTCCAGAGCTGGCGTATGACGGCGAGCCCTTCCTCGAAGATCGTGCCGCGCCGGTCGTAGTCGAGCCCGAGCGCCTCGAACTCCCGCCTCACGCCGTCCTCGGGGTTGCCGAGACCTGCGCCGAGAATCGTCCGCCCGCCGCAGATGACATCGAGTGTCGCCCACTCGAGCGCGAGGTAGAGCGGGTTGCGCGTCGACGTCACCATGCACGCCGTCCCCAGCCTGACGCGGGACGTCCGCTGCGAGATCGCCGACAGGAGCGCGATCGGCTCGTAGCGCGGCTTCGAGAAGAGCGAGTCGCCGACCCAGACCGAATCGAAGCCCAACTCCTCGACCCTCTCGGAGAGGTCGAGGAGCATCTGGACGTCGTAGTCCGGCGCGATCAACGGCTCGCGGTTGTTGAGGTTGACGCCGAATTGAAGCGGGCGCTCAGCGGTCGCCATCGTTCACCTCCTCATAGAGAGAACACGGACAGGGCCCTCACGAGCCGGCCTGGACCGCGGCGAGATCCCGGTCGTCGAGATCCTTCAGGCGCCGCTGCGGGACGCGAATGTGCTCCGACATGAGCTGCGCCGCCCGCTCGGCGTCGCCTCGCTTCGCCGCGCGCACGATCGCCGCATGCTCCGCGACGGAGCGCTGGAGGTTGCCGCGCAGCGTCAGCGACCGCAAGCGGTACCGGCCGAGCTGACCGAGCAGCTGACCGTAGAGCTCCAGGAGCTTCCTGTTACCCGACGCCTCCAGCAGGCGGCCGTGGAACGCCATGTTCGCCTCGAAGAACTCGGCGACCTCGCCCCGCTCGGCATGCCGCGCCATCGCCTCCATCAAGCCCTGGAGCCCGTCGATATCCTCGGCGGTCAGCCGTGGCACGGCGAGCTTGACCGCCATCATCTCGAGCGCCTCCCGCACCTGGTAGAGCTCGATGAACTCCTCCTTCGAGAGCGAACGGACGACCGCGCCCCGGCGCGGCCGGACGGTGACGAGCCCTTGCGAGGCGAGCCGCCCGAGCGCCTCGCGGATCGGCCCCCGGCTCACGCCAAGCTGTTCGGACAGCGCGACCTCCGTCAGCTCCGTCCCGGGCTGGAGTGCGCCTGAGAGAATCTGCTCACGCAAGCGGTCGTGGACACGCTGCCAGAGCGTGATGTTTTCGAGTGGTGCCGGGCGACTCAGTGCTTGCTCCGACGGCAATTGCATCGACTCCTCGGCGGGGTTACGATGGCGCCGTCTGCGCGTTGTTTTCTGCGTGTTGTTAACAGTCTGCAAGCCGAGCCTACCAGTGGGGTCGGGAGGGAGCAAGCGGCCCCGGATCGGACGACCCGCCGGGACGAAAGGAGATTCTCGGATGCACATGCACCGACGTGGAGCGCGGATTGTGCTTGCTTCGGCGGCCATCTGCCTTCTCGCTGCGGGCAGCGCGTACGCAGCGAAGGCGCTCACGCAAGCAACGGTCACCAAGGTCGGCTTCGCCTCGCCGGCAAAGGCCAGCGACTACGGCTGGAACCAGCAGGGGTACAAGGGCGCTCAGGCGGCGGCCAGGACGAACAGTGCGAAGTTCCAGGCCGTTACGAACATCGGCTACGACAAGACCGAAGTTGTGCTGCGGCAGCTCATCACGGGCGGCGCGAAGTTCATCGTCGCCCACGCGAGCGGCTACGACACGATCGCGACGCGCCTCGCCAAGCAATACAAGGTGCCGATGATGACGTACGACGTCCCCTCGAACCTGACGAAGGGCTACGTCTCGTACATCACGACGTCGAGCCAGGAAGGCGCATACCTCGCGGGGATCCTGGCCGCGAGGATGACGAAGACCCACAAGGTCGGCATCGTGATCTCGGCCGCCGACGACAACTGGTACAAGATGAGCGGCGGCTTCGGGAGCGGCTTCCGCAGCATCGACAAGAAGTCGAAGATCTACTTCGCGACGGTGAGCCCGACCGGCTACGACGACGCAGCGGGCGGTAAGCGCGTCGCCGGCAACGTCATCGCGCAGGGCGCCGACGTCCTTTTCACGATGGGAGACAACGCTTCGTTCGGCTATCTCCAGGCGGTCGAGAGCGCAAAGGTCGGCCACAAGGTCTGGATGATCGGCGACATCGGCGACATGACGCCGATCGACAAGAAGCACGTGTTCCTTTCGTCGGTGCTCTGGAACTTCACGGGCACGTACAACCAGGCGATCAAAGACGTCAACAAGGGAACCTACGGCACGCACGGCTACAACCTCGACCTGAAGAACGGCGGCATCTCACTTCTGAAGTCGAAGTACATCCCGGCGAAGGTCTGGACCGAGATCGTGAGGGCGCAGGGGAAGATCAAGGCCGGACAGATCAAGATCCCGGTCGCGCACAACGCCGCTGCCGTTCGGAAGATCATCAAGTAGACGAGGCAGTGCGCCTGCCCGCGGCGTCCGCCTGGGCGCCCCGGGCGGTGCGCGTTGCAGGAACACTTCCCCGAGCACGGTGAACGCACGCACCGACACCGGAGCACCGATCGTCGAGCTGAGCGGGATCACGAAATCCTTCCCCGGCGTGCTCGCAAACGACCACGTCGACGTAACGCTTCGCCGCGGCGAGGTGCACTGCCTGCTCGGCGAGAACGGTGCTGGCAAGTCGACGCTGATCGGGATCCTGTCCGGGCTGATCCGTCCCGACGCCGGCACGATTCGGATCGAAGGCGCGCAAACCGTGATCTCGTCGCCGCGAACCGCGCTCGAGCTCGGGATCGGCACCGTCCACCAGCATTCGACGCTGATCCCGGCGTTGACCGTGCTCGAAAACCTCATGCTCGGCGACAGCCGGAGAATCCGGCTCGACGAGGCGGGCGCCCGCCGTCGCCTCACCGAGCTCGCCGGCCAGCTCGGCGTCGAGATCGATCCCGGCGCGAAGGCAGCCGACCTCTCGCTCGGCCACCAGCAGCAGGTCGAGATCGTCAAGGCGCTCTGGCGAGGCTCGCGGGTGCTGATCCTCGACGAGCCGACCTCCATGCTCACGCCCCAAGGTGTCGCGGAGCTGACGAAGGTGCTCGCCCGGCTGAAGGAACAGGGTCAGGCAGTCATCTTCATCACGCACAAGCTGCACGAGGCGCTGTCGCTCGGCGACGAGATCTCCATCCTGCGGCAGGGACGGCTCGCCGGCACGATCGGCCGCGAGGCGCTCCGCTCGAAGAGCCACGACGAGCTCAGAGCCGAGATCGTGCGGATCATGTTCGGCGAGGAGGCACGCGCCGTCGCCGACGTCGCCGAGCTGCAGGAGCAGCTCGACTCCGTCGAGGGCAAGGCGCACGTGGTCGCCGCGGACGCCGCTGCCGTTCTCGAGCTCGAGCAGGTGAGCGCGCCAGGCGAAGGCGCCGAGCTCGGGATCGAGGATGTATCCCTCGACCTCAGGCAGGGCGAGATCCTCGGGGTTGCGGGCGTGGACGGCAACGGCCAGCGCGCGCTGGCCGAGGTGATCGCCGGCCAACGTCCGGCCACTGCGGGGGCGGTCGTGCTCTTCGGCGGCCCCGTCACGCGCATGAGCGTGGCGTCCCGCCAGAAGCTCGGCCTCCGCTACGTGACGGACGACCGCCTCGGCGAGGGAACCGTCGGCACGCTGCCGGTCGGCCTGAATCTCTTCCTGAAGCGGGTCGGCGACCGCCCGTACTGGCGGCGCGGCCGCATCCAGCGCGCCGTGCTCGAAAGCCGTGCGGCCGAGCTCATCCGCGACTTCGATGTGCGAACCCCGTTCGTCACGGCGCGCGCCGCGACGCTCTCCGGCGGCAACGTCCAGAAGCTCCTGCTCGCGCGGGAGCTGAGCTTCGACCCCAAGGTCGTCGTCTTCCACAAGCCGACGTACGGCCTCGACGTGCGGACCACCGCCACGGTGCGCGACCTGATCCGGAAGCTCGCAGACGGCGGCGGCGCGGCGCTCGTGATCTCCACTGACCTCGACGAGCTGCTCGAGATCTGCGACCGGATCGCCGTCCTCTCGCGCGGCCGGCTCGTCGGCGTCGTTCCGAACGGACACGGCGCCGCCGAGGAGGTCGGCCAGCTCATGGTCGGCGGCGGCGCTGCCCTGGAGGGAGTCGCCTGAGTACGGAGCTCGTTACCGGCGAGGCC
>JBKOVW010000365.1:0-5126 GCA_046724095.1 Actinomycetota bacterium
GCGGATCGGCGACGGAGTTCTACATCGACCCGCCGAGGGTCGGCGACGCCTTCGCGGCCGACCTCTCCGACGAAGAGGTCGCGCTGATCGGAGCGACGCAGCGGCCGGTCTCCGAGCTCGCATTCTCCGAGCCGTCAGGCCCTCCGGCGTGGAAGGACCGGCCGTCATGGGCCGTCGTCGCGACCGGCGACCGGGCGGCGGGAACGGACGTGATCCGCTCGATGGCGGAGCGCGCCGGCGCGAAGATCACCGAGGTCGAAGGCTCGCACGTGATCATGATCTCGCAGCCTCAGGCCGTGACCGACGTGATTCTCGAAGCGGTAGCGTCCGTCGGCTCCGCGGCGGGGGTGGGGACCGTCGCATGACCGTCGAGACATCGCAACAAGCATCATCCGCCGCTGCAACCTCCTTCGGGCCGGTGAGGCAGATCGATGCCGGCCTCCTGAGCGTCGGCTACGTCGACCTTGGTCCAGCCGACGGTCCGGCAGTGCTCTTGCTGCACGGCTGGCCGTACGACATCCACAGCTACGTCGACGCCGCCCCGTTGATGACGGCGGCAGGCAATCGGGTGATCATCCCGTACCTGCGCGGCTTCGGCATGACCCGGTTCCTGTCGGACGAGACGTTCCGCAACGGCGAGCAAGCGGCACTCGGCCTCGACGTCATTGCGTTCATGGACGCGCTCGGAATCGACAGCGCGATCCTCGCCGGGTTCGACTGGGGCGCACGGACGGCGGACATCGTCGCGGCGCTCTGGCCGGAACGCTGCGACGGCCTTGTGTCAGTGAGCGGCTACTTGATCGGCAGTCAAGAGGCGGGCAAGCTGCCGTTGCCGCCGGAGGCTGAGCTCCAGTGGTGGTATCAGTACTACTTCGCCACTGAGCGCGGCCGGGCCGGTTACGACAAGTACCGGCGCGAGTTCTCGAAGCTGATCTGGCGCACAGCCTCGCCGAAGTGGAACTTCGACGACGCGACGTTCGATCGCAGCGCGGCATCGTTCGACAACCCGGATCACGTGGAGATCGTGATCCACAACTACCGCTGGCGGCTCGGGCTGGCTGACGGCGAAGCCGAATACGCCGAACTGGAGAACCGGCTCGCCGAGGGTCCCGTCATCACCGTGCCCACCGTCACGCTCGAAGGCGATGCGAACGGTGCGCCCCATCCCGAAAGGAGTGCCTATGCGAAGAAGTTCTCGGGGAAGTACTCGCACCGAACGATCGAGGGCGGCATCGGACACAACCTTCCGCAGGAAGCTCCCGCGGCATTCGCCGCCGCGACCGCCTGCTCGAGCTCGACGAGGTCGAGCGGCGACTGAAGCCGTTCGGGCGCCGGTACCTGGGCGTCCGTGAGATCCCGCTCGACGCGCTCGTCGGCACCGATAGCCGCGCCAGCTCGTTCACCCGGGACTTCCGCCCGCTTCACGCCTTCAGCCGCGACCGGATCCGCTCGCTCGAGGGCGCGTTCGCCGACGGCGCCTTCCCGCCGATCGTCACGGTCAAGCTCGGTGAGGCGTACTTCGTGATCGACGGTCACCACCGTGCCGCCCTGGCGCGGCGCCGAAGCGTGGAGATGATCGACGCCGACGTCACCGAGCTCATCGCGCGCGTCCCTCTGCCGGCCGGGGCGGACATGCTCGAGGTCGTCCTCCGGGAGCTCGAGCGGATCTTCCTCGAGGACAGTGGGCTGGCCGAGGCGCGCCCCGGCATGCGCGTCCCGGTAAGCCGGCCCGCGCACTACCTCGAGCTGCTGGAGAACATCCAGGTGCACGGCTACCACATGATGCGAGGACGCGGACGCGCGCTCGAGAACGCGGTGATCGCGGCGGACTGGTGCGACGCGATCTACTCGCCGACGCTCGCCGCGATCGACCGCCTCCGCCTCGGGCGCCTCTACCGGGACGCGCCGCCCGGCGACCTGTTCCTCGTTCTCCACCGGCACCGGAGGGATGCGTTCCCCTCCACCGGCTGCCCGCACCTCGCCCAGACCGTCGTCTCGGTGATCGGCGACGGCGGGCGGCGCCGCCGGCTGCGCTTGCCGGGCCGCGGGCTTCGTTCGGCCTAGCGCCAGGCCATCCGCTGCAGCCGGCTCGGCGCAGCGATCCCCTGGCCCACCGGGCGCCACCTAGCCGATCGTCGCGAGAAGGTCGTCGCACGCGCTCTTGCAGCGGCGACAAGCTTCGGCGCAGAGCCGGCAATGCTCGTGGTGGGCGGCGTGCCGGTCGCATTCCGCGGCACAGACGAAGCAGGCGACAGAACAGGCTTCGACCATTGCGCGGATGAGGCGCAGATCCGGCGCGGTCTGGCGGGTCACGATGCGGCCGGCCGCCTCGCAGGTGTCGGCGCAGTCGAGGCAGAGACGGATGCAGCGCACCATCTCTTTCACGTCATCCTCTGCAAGGTCGGCGTCGGCACAAGCCGTACAGCTGGCGGCACAGTCGAGGCACTCGGCGATACAGCGCAGGAGCGCGTCGCGATCGAGGCTCGTCGGTTGTGGATGCGACTCGAGGACCTCTTGGAAGGTCATGTCTCTCCTTTCGTCTTGACCGCCTGGGCAGCGGCGCGTCCGACCGCGTGAGCGCAACCTGCTGTGAGGTCGCTGCTCAGAATGCGTTCGCGGCCGACTCCCACTCGCGGAGGCGCTGGGCGATGAGCTGGGCCCGCTCCTCCTCGCTCCCGCCGTCCAGCACCTGGAGGTCTGAGGGGTCGGCTCGAAGGTAGATGCCGGCGGTTCGGGCGTTCAGCTCGGGGTCACGGTCCGACCGTGTCGTCCAGTACCCGGTGGCGCGGTCGGCAGTCTCCACCCTGATCTCGCCGGTGCCCTCGAGTTGCGGGGCATTCGGGTGTCGAGGGCGCTCGCCCTTCCAGAAGTAGAAGATGCCGGCCGGATCCCTGCGCTCCTTCGCAGCCTCGCTCCAGTAGCGGGCCGACAGGGTGCCGTCCTCCTGCCAGGACCGGCCGCTCACGTTCAGGCCGCCGTCGCGGTCCCGCGAGATGCTCAGGAGGCTCACCGCCGACGGTTCGGCCTCGGTGCGCATGGTCAGCGAGAGCTGCCACCACAGACCCTCGACCGGTCCGCGGCGACCCTCGGTCTCGATCGCCTTGCGGAGCTTCTGGTTGATCGCGCGAACCTCCGCCGGGCCGGCGTCCGGGTCGTAGCGGACGGAGGTCAGCCCGAGCAGGTCGCTCGGTAGCTTCGAACCGTGCGCGTGGAGGATGAACGTGCGTCGGATGCCGAGCGCGCCGCCGAACAGCCCGGCCTCGAACACCACGTTGTCGCGCGGCGACGCCTGGCCGGACTGGGACGCTTCCGTCGTGGTCCAGTCGTCCTGGGCGAACACGAACGCGGCGAAATCGACCTCCTGGGAGAGCTCGACGAGCCGGTCGAGGGTCGACCGCCCCGGGTTGAACGTGGTCGTCCAGGGCTCGACGTCGGCCACCTCGTCGAGCCCGCGCGTGATCGCCTGGAGCAGCTTGGCCTGCTTGCCCGACGACCCGAGGAAGATGCGCGGCTTGGTCATGTGTGGCGGCGGTTCATCGTATCGGCGTGCTTTGACGCGGGAAACGCTCCCAACACCCGACCTCTTGCCGGCGTCGGCAAGCGATCGGCCCCAGCATGTCTCCTCACCCGGATTGCCCGAAGCCATGATTGAGCCGTCATGCGGACGATCGCATTCGTGCTGGCGGCCTTTGCGGTGTACTCCGTCGCTCCGGCCGCCGGGTCCTGGCCGGCCGCGAACGGCGACGCCTCGAACCGGCGGGCGGCGACGGCGACGACGCTCGACGCGCGGACGATCGCTCGACTCCACGTTCGCTGGACCTTCCGCTTTCCGCGCAGTGCAACCGACTTCGGCGCGATCACTGCGAATCCGATCATCGCGGGAGGCACCGTGTACGTGCAGGACTCGAGCTCGAGCGTCTACGCCCTCTCTGCCGAGGCCGGCGCACTCCGCTGGAAGCACACGTTCTCCGCGCCGAACGACGGGCCGAACGGCGGCCGACGCCGCCGAACGTCCCGACGCCGGTCTTCACGACCTGGGGGCAGGTGACGCCTTTCGTGCTCGACAGCGGTCGACAGTTCCGCGCGCCCGCGCCGCAGCCGCTGACGAGCGACGCCTACGCCGACGCGATCGACGAGGTTCAGCAGGTCGGCTCTGCGACCAGCACCACGCGCACGCCGGAGCAGACGGAGATCGGGAAGTTCTGGAACCCGCCGATCCAAAACTTCTGGAACCAGATCGCGCAGACCGTCGCGCTCGCACACCACACCGACCTGCCCACGACCGCGCGGCTCTTCGCCGCTCTCAACCTGAGCTTCGCCGATTCCGCTATCGCCTTCTACGACGCGAAGTACGCCTACCAGCTCTGGCGCCCTGTGACGGCGATCAGGCTCGCCGACACCGACGGGAACCCGGACACGGTCGCCGACCCGAACTGGCTCCCGCTCGCGGGCACGACGCCGGCCGATCCCTCCTATCCCGGTGCGCACAGCACGATTAGCGCGGCCGGCGCCGACGTGCTTGCGGCTTCTTCGGCGACCACCAGTCGTTCCCGGTCACCTCGCCGGCATTGCCCGGCGTGACGCGGTCGTTCAGCAGCTTCGGCGCCGCCGCAGAAGAGGCGGGAGTCAGCCGCATCTACGCAGGGGTGCACACGCGGCTCGACCACATCGCCGGACTCACGCTCGGGCACGACGTCGCCAACTTCGTCCTCCACAACGCGCTGCTGCCGGCACACGACTCGTCCGGCAAGTAGTGCCTCCTCGAGCGAAAGGTGCCGGTGCGGTCGGCGCACCGACGGGTCAGGCGTTCAACACGTTGGACCCGGGCTCGTCCGACTTCGTGATCTCGAAGGACGGCGTCTCCGGCCCCGCCTTCTTCCTCTTCGCGACCGAGGACGGCACGATCGCCGGCTGGAACCCGAACGTCGACAACGCGCACGCGGTCATCGCGGTCGACAACTCGACCGCGACGGACGCCGGCGTCGATGTCGGGGCGAACTACAAAGGCCTGGCGCTCGTGACGACGCCGAACGGCAAGTTCATCTACGCGACCAGCTTCCGCTTCGGAACGATCGACGTCTTCGACAGCCACTTCAACCTCGTCAACAGCTTCACCGACCCCACGA
>JBKOVW010000074.1:0-12487 GCA_046724095.1 Actinomycetota bacterium
GGACGCACTCGCGCAGCTGTTCTAGGGCGCGAGCCGCTCGACGCGCCAGCCGTCGCCGTCGCGCGCATAGCGCAGGCGATCGTGCAGGCGGTCGTCGCGGTGCTGCCAGAACTCGTACGTCTCCGGCCGAACGCGGTAACCCCCCCAGTGCTCCGGCCGCGGCACGTCGCGTCCTTCGTATTCGCGTGCGAGGTCGCCGACGGCTTCGTCCAGCTGCGCCCGGTTCGCGAGCACGCGGCCCTGCCGCGACGCCGCCGCCGCGAACTGCGCGCCGCGCGGCCGGGTCGCGAAGTACTCGTCCGACTCCTGCGCGCTCACGCGCTCGACCGGTCCCTCCACGCGCACCTGCCGCCCGAGCGGGTCCCAGTAGAAGAGCAGCGCCGCGTGCGGGTTCGCGTCCAGTTCGGCGCCCTTTCGGCTGCCGTAGCCGGTGAAGAACACGAATCCGTCCTCGCCGGCACCCTTCAGCAGCACCATCCGCACCGAGGGCGGGCCGCTGGAGGCCGCTGTCGCGAGCGCCATCGCATGCGGCGCGCGAATCCCGGCCGCCTCGGCGTCCGCGTACCAACGCCGGAACTGCTCGAGCGGATCGTCCGCAACCGCGTTTTCGAGCAATTCGCCGGCCCGTTCTCTCACGGCCGCCAGCCTACGGGCTTGACATGTGACCGTACGGTCACTAAAGTCGGCGCCGTGGGAAGTGTTACCGAGTGGTCACGTGTCCTTGAGCCGGCCGACGAGGCCGTCTTCCGGGCGCTCGCGGATCCGACCCGGCGGGCGATCCTCGACGGTCTCTTCGAGCGAGACGGTCGAACGCTCGGCGAGATCGAGCGCTTGTTCGAGATGTCGCGCTTCGGCGTGATGAAGCACCTGCGCGTCCTCGAGGAAGCAGGACTCGTCACGACGCATCGCGTCGGCCGCTCGAAGTTGCACTACCTCAACCCCGTTCCCATCCAGGAGCTGCAGCACCGCTGGATCCACAAGTTCGCCGCGGGCGCGACCGCGGCGCTGCTCGGCCTGCGGGCCGAAGTCGAGAAAGGAGCACGCATGTCAGCAACCGCAACCCAGACGCCGGCGCAGGTCTTCGCGATCTTCATCCGCACGACGCGGGAGCAGCTGTGGCAGGCGCTGACCGAGTCGGACTACACGCTGAAGTACTACTACGCGAGCACCGTCGAATCCGACTGGGAGTCCGGCTCGCCGCTGCTCTACAAGATCGGCGACGACACGGCGATCGTCGGCGAGGTCGTCGAGGCCACTCCGCCCGAGAAGCTCGTTACGACGTTCGACGCGCAGTGGGACGAGGCAGTGCGCGCCGACGCGCCGTCCCGGATCACCTGGATTCTCGAAGAAGCCGGCCCAGGCGTCTCGAAGCTCACCGTCATCCACGAGGGCTTCGAGAGCGAGACCGCGACGTACGAGCAAGTCGCCGGCGGCATGCCGTACATCCTCAGCGGCCTGAAGACGCTGCTCGAGACGGGCCGGCCGCTGAGCGGCTAGCGGAACAAATCCCTCTCCTCCGGAATGACGAGGTCGCGGGCGCGTCCGTCGCCCGCGACCTCGAGCCCGCGCACGACAGCGGCAGGGATCCCGTCGAGCTTCCCCATCACGAGCTCGGCGGCGCTCGCGATCTCGTCGGCGACGGCGATCATCGTCGCGTGCAGCTCGTAGCCGACGCGGTCGCGTGAGCCGCGCAGGTCGCGCATCACCTCGAGCCCCGCAGCGCCGAGCGCGACGTCGATCGTTCCCTGGCGCCACGGCCGTCCGAACGAGTCGGTGACGAGCACGGCGAGGTTGCGGCCGGTGAGCTCGCGCAGCCGTGCGCGGATGCGCGCGGCGGACGCGTCAGGGTCGACCGGCAGCAGCACCAGCATGTCGGGCTCCGGCGCGTTCGACGCGTCGACGCCGGCCGATGCGCAGATGAAGCCGTGGCGCGTCTCGGCGATCACGAGCGGCTTGCGCACGCGGACGACGCGCTTCGCCTCCTGCAGGATCGCCTCGATGCGGCGTGGATCCTGGTCGTCGCCGGCGATCTCTCGCGCCTGCTTCGACGGCTCGATGTCGTCCAGCCGCAGGACGCGCCCCTCGGCCTTCGAGACCGCCTTCTGCGCGATCACGACGACGTCGCCGTCCTCGAGCTCCAGCTTCGCCGCGATCAGCTCGGCGAGGTCGTCCCCTTCACGGATCTCCGGCAGTCCCTCGACCGGGATAAGACGAAGCTCTCTCATTCGTTTTTCGACAGTTCGGATTGCATGCGACGCCTAGTTTGTGCGTAAGACGCCCGCGCGGGCAAAGCCCGGCCGGGCTCTAAGCGGCGCCGCCAAGTCGGCGCCTGTGACTCAGGGCAGTCCCGTGAGCTTGACGCCTGCGTGCGCCTTGTAGCGCTTGTTCACGTTCAGGATCACCGACGTCATGCCTTCGAGCGCGCGAGAGTTCGCCAGCGGGCCGCCGTCGATACCGCGCGCGCCGAGACGGTCGGCGAGCTCGAGCGCGAGCTTCTTCGCCTCGGAGTCCTCGCCGCAGATGAGCGCGTCGCCCGGATCTCCGTCCAGGACGTTCGCGGCGGCGAAGGTCTGGAACCCCGACGCGACCGGGCCCTTCACGATGCGAGCCACCTCCTCCGCGAGCGAACCCTGATGGCGGCCCGGCAGCACGCCGGCGTCGGTGAAGCGCAGATCGCTCGCGACGCAGAGGACGGGTGTCTTGCCGATCGCGCCCGCGAGCTCCGTGGCTGTCTCGAGCGTGGCGTTCGACTTGACGGCGAGCACGACGAGATCGACGTCGCGCACGACGTCCTGGTTCCGTCCGCCCGCGACGCCGAGCTCCTCTGCGGTCGACCGCGCCCGCTCGGCGTCGCGTGAGCCGACGACGATCTCGTCGCGGCCGATCTCGCCCAGCCGCTTTGCGAGCGCGCGACCGAAGGCGCCCGTCCCGCCGACGATCGCGACCTTCACGCGAGCGCCACCGCGTCGAGCGCCGCCTCGGCCAGTGCGCGCCGCGACGCGGCGTCGCGCATCAGCGTCTTCGTCACGATCGTGCGGACGCCGGCGTCCGCTTCCGCGTCGGCCTCGTCGATCACGAGCGCGTCGACCAGCCCGTCGTAGCAACGCGCAAGGTGAGCCGGCGTGGTTCCCCCCTCGAGCCGCGCGAGCATGTCGGCCGCGGGGCCCTTCACCGCCTTGCCGCCGATCAGCGGGCTGACCGCGACGCACGGCACGCGACGACGCTCGAGGGCCGAACGGATGCGTTCGACTGCCAAGATCGGCCCGATCGACACGTAGGGATTGCTCGGCGCGATCAGGACGAGATCCGCCTCGTGCAGCGCCTCGAGCACGCCCGGGGCCGGGCGCGCGTCGGTCGCACCCTCGAAGCGAACGCGGTCGACCGGGTCGCGATGTCCGCGCGCGACGAACCAGTGCTGGAAGTCGAAGCTTCCGTTGGGCGTGTCGAGGAACGTACGCAGCGGATCGTCGGTCGCGGGCAGGACCGCCACCTCGAGGCCGAGCGCCGCGGTGAGGCGTGCCGTGATCGCGGACAGCGGCTGTCCGGCGCGCAGTGCCTGGGTGCGCACGAGGTGGAGGCCGAGGTCGCGGTCGCCGAGGCGGAACCACGCCTCGCCGCCGAGCGCCTCCACGGTCGAGAGCGCGTTCCACGTCTCCTCCGCGCGGCCCCACCCGCGCTCTTCGTCCGCAAGCCCGGCGAGTGCGTACACGACGCTGTCGAGATCCGGGGACACGGAGAGGCCGAGCACCTCGAGGTCGTCGCCGACGTTGACGATCGCGGTGACGTCCGCGGGATCCACGGCATCGAGCACGCCGCGCAGAAAGCGCGCACCGCCCACCCCGCCGCTGAGGACGACGAGCTTCATCCGAGATACGCGCGCGTGTGCGCGCCGACGCGATCGCGCACGCGCTCGAGGTCGTCCCACGTGTCGACGTCGTCGCGCAGCCCAGGCAGGTCGAGCGGGCGGGCGCCGAGCCGCTGCTCGAAGCGCGCCGCGCTGCCTGTCCCGTACAGCGGCTCGAAGTCGCGCGCGTCCCGCAGCGCCAGCGCGTTCGTCGTTCCGTCTGCTGCTGCGACGAGCGCCGGCGCGGCTGCGCTCAGCGCCTCGAGCTCGGACGCTGTGACACACGGGACGTCGCTGTTCACGATCGTGACCGGCCCGCTGAGCTCCGCCAGCGCTGCTGCGACCGCGCCGCCCTGCCCGCCCGGCTCGTCGACGACGAGCGCGTTCCCGGCCGCCGCCCGGACGTCTGCGAGCATCGCTTGCGCAAGCTGCCGATCGCCCAGCCGCGTCTTGCCGTTGACGTGGAACGGGATCACGAACGTCGCCATGCGGCAAGACTAACCTCGTGACAAACGCCTACATCGCCGAGCAGCTCGAGGCGTTCGCAACCCTCCTCGACCTGTCGGGCGCCGGCTACTACACGGCGCGTGCATATCGCCGCGCCGCCGAGACGATTCGCGAGACGAAGGCGCCGATCGCCGAGCTCGTCTCCGCCGGCCGGATCCAGGAGCTGCGCGGGATCGGGCCCGGCATCGCTACGCGCCTGCGCGAGCTCGTCGAGACGGGAAGCATCGCCGAGCTCGAGGAGCTCGAGCGCGAGGTGCAGCCGGAGCTCGTCGGGCTCGGACGGTTCCTCGGCATCGGGCCGAAACGGATGGTCGAGATCGGCCGCGCGCTCGGAGTGTCCACCGCCGACGAGTTTCGCGAGGCGGCGCGCGGAGGACGGCTGACGTCCGCCCCCGGGATCGGGCCGCAGACGGAACGGCGGATCCTCGAACGCCTGGAGCGTGAAGGGCGGCCGCAGCGCAAAGGGATGCTGCTCAACCGCGCACGCGCTCTGCTCGAGGAGATCGCGGGCGAGCTCGACGGCGAGGTCTCGGGCGATCCGCGCCGCTGGGCCGACACCTCGTTCGATCTCGCCGTCGTGTGCTCCGCCGAGGAGCCCGAGCCCGTGCTCGACGCATTCGCGCGACTGCCGACGATCGTCTCGATTCTCGAGCGCGAGCCACGCCGTGCCCTTGGCGTGACGGTCGAGGGCGTCCCCGTCGAGCTCGTCGTCGCCGAGCCCGCGGACCTCGGGACCCAACTCCTGCGCACGACCGGCACCGCGCAGTACGTCGCCGCGCTCGGCGAGCTGCCGTCTGCGGCCGACGAAGCCGAGGTGTACGCACAGCTCGGAGTCCCGTGGTGTCCGCCGGAGCTGCGCGAGCAGCCGTTCCACAGCAAGCCTCCGAAGCTCCTACAGCGGCCCGACATCCGCGGCGACCTGCACGTGCACACGACCTGGTCGGACGGCAAGGCGTCGGTGCTGGAGATGGCGGTCGCAGCACGCGACCTCGGCTACGAGTACATCGCGATCTGCGACCACACGCCGAACGTCCGCGTGGTGCCGGGTCTCGACGCGGACGACCTACGCCGGCAGGCAGAGGAGATCGCCGCGGTGAACGAGGAGGTCGCGCCGTTCCGGGTGCTGCGGGGCACCGAGGTCGACATCCGGCGCGACGGCGAGCTCGACCTGCCCGACGACGTGCTCGAGGAGCTCGACTGGGTCCAGCTGAGCCTCCACGCCGGCCAGCGGGAACCGCGCGAGCCGCTGACGCGCAAGGTGACGGAGGCGATGCGGCACCCGGCGGTGCGCGCGCTCAGCCACCCGAAGGGGCGCATCATCAACCACCGCCCGCCGAACGACCTCGACCTGGAGCGAACGTTCGAGGTCGCGCTCGAGACCGGCGTCGCAATCGAGACGAACGGATTGCCCGACCGGCTCGACCTCTCCGGCCCGGAGATCAAGCTCGCGATCGAGGCGGGCGTCCCGATCGTTGTCTCGACCGACGCGCACTCGGTGCGCGGTCTCGTCAACATGCGCCTCGCCGTGCACACGGCGCGGCGGGGCTGGGCGACCGCGGCGAACGTCGTCAACACGCGTCCGCTCGCGGAGATCCTCAGCGGGGGCAGAACTCCGGCCCGCGCATCGGGCGCACGGTCCCGCCGTAGAGGCTGACGGCACCGCGGACGTCGTCCGCGCGCAGCAGACGGCAGACCCACATGCCCGGCGGCGGCGCGGGGCAGTGCTCCGGGTGGTCGACGATCAGCCGCGGGTTCATCGTTGCGCACGCGTGCGTCTCGTGGCCGAGCCCGAGCACGTGCCCCAGCTCGTGCGCCACGACCAGCGCCATCGTGTAGCGGTCGAGGCCGTTGCGGATGCCCACTTTCGCGCCGAAGATCCGGCCGCCGCGCATGTCCGGTCGTGTCTCACCGCCGGGCTTGAACCACTGGACTCCGAGGAGCACCCTGGCGTTGCGGCGCGAGCTCTTGAGGAAGCGGACATGTGCACCGCTCGTGTTCCAGGAATAGGCCGCGGTGTCCACGGCCCACGTGTACGCCGGCACCTCGTTGTAGTACGTGATCGTCGCGGGCTGCCAGCGGCCGCCCTCGAGGCGATAGGCACCGGCGTTCGGCACGAACACGAGCGCAACGAGGAAGGCAGCAAGCGTCGGCCGCATGAGGATCGGTGTCGGCATGGGACACTCGCGCCTTGAAGGTTCTCGCGACGCGGCGGTATCCGGGCCCGGCATTCGAGGAGCTCGGCGACGTCGAGGTCGGCCCGCTCCAGCCGCGTGACGACGTCGAGGTCCTGATCGTCGCGAACGAGCCGGTCGACGGCTCGCAGTTCCCGGCGCTCCGCCTCGTGGCGAACTTCGGCGTCGGCTACGACCGGCTCGGCGTCGAGGAGCTGCACCGGCGCGGCGTCGCAGTCACGAACACGCCGGGCGTGCTCGACGCGGCGACGGCCGACCTGACGTGGGCCCTGATCCTGGCGGCGCGCCGCCGCCTCGTGGAAGGCGACCGGCGGGTGCGCGCCGGCGAGTGGACGGGCGGGTGGGCCGACGGCTTCCTCGCGGAAGAGCTGACCGGCTCGACGCTCGGGATCGTCGGGCTCGGCCGCATCGGCAGCGCCGTCGCGCGGCGCGCGGAAGGGTTTGACCTGCGCGTGCTGGCAACCCGCCGCAGCGGTGGGATGCCGCTCGACGAGCTGCTCGCCGAGTCCGACATCGTCACGATCCACGCGCCGCTGACGCCCGAGACGCACGGCCTGATCGACGCACGCCGCCTCTCGCTCCTGCGCGACGGCGCGTGCCTCGTGAACACCGCGCGAGGCGAGATCGTCGACGAAGACGCGCTCGTGGCCGAGCTCGTGTCAGGACGAATCCGCGCCGGCCTCGACGTCTTCGCGCACGAGCCACACGTGCCCCAGCCGCTCGTCACGCTTCCGAACGTCGTGCTGACGCCGCACCTCGGCAGCGGAACGCGTCAGACGCGCGAGGCGATGACGCGCATCGTCGTCGACAATATCCTCGCCTTCGAGCGCGGCGAGGAGCTCGCTACGCCGGTTCGATGACGTGAACGCCGTGACGGCGCAGCACGGCAACGACACGCTCGGGCTCATCGGGGGTGATCGCCGGTCTGACGCGCTTGCCGACGTCGAGCACGAGCGCCACCTCCTTGCTCGGACGGTGGCCGTCGAAGTTGAACCAGTGACGCAGGTCGCCGCTTCCCAGATCCGCCACTTCTGCAGAGAGCGCAAGCGACGTTTTGTAACCGTGCGAATCTCGGCATACGAAATCCGACGCGGACGAAGCAGGGCCGTGTAGCGGCGAATGATCAGCTCGTCGCCTGTGCAGGCGATCAGGCCGTCGTCGTATTCCACGTCCCGGTCCTTACGCGGGGGATGTCGGCAGAGCCGCGCTGCCGGGCCCGCTCGACGTCCACTCGGCGAGCTCGTACCAGTGCGTCTGGCGGAGCGCCTCGGCGACCTTCGGATCGGTATGTGCCGCGTAGAAGACGTGCCTGTCGAGATCGCAGCAAATCGCCACGGCGCTCAACGGCACGTCGGGGATGTTCATCAGCGCCTCCGCCGGCAGCTTCGTCTCGGCGACGGTGTAGTGCTTGAACTGGAGATCCGGGGCGTACTCCATCAGCTCCGGCCAATCGGGACACGTACGCGAGCTCACGTTCCAACCCTTTCTGCCTGCGCTCCGATTTCCTCCCCGCTCCATTCGCCTTCCAACCGGACGACGCCGCGCTCGTCGCCCGCCGGATACACGACGAACTGGAGCGCGTCGTCGAGCCAGTGGTAGACGCGCTCGCCGCTTTCGTCGGTGAGGCCGAGCCGGACGCGGAAACGGCCGTCTGCGAGCGGCAGGCGCTCGACGTCGAAGCGGACGGCGCCGAGCTCCTCGAGCGAATGACCGGAGCCGGCCACGAGCAGGCCGGTCGCGTCGCGCAGCTCGAATGAGACACGCAGCGGGCTCGCCGGCTGCTCGCCGGCGACACGGAGGCGCAGCGTCAGCGGCTCGCCGGCCAGGAATTGCGTGCGCGGCTGGCCCTCCGGCCCGAGCAGCGAAACCTCCTCGATGCGCACCTCGCCGCTGCCCCACTCCTTCAGACCGGCGCCGCGCTCCGCGGGATCGCGGTCACCGGCGAGCAGCTGGCGGTAGCGCACGATCGCGTCGTGCGTCGGCCCGTCGAAGGCGACCTTGCCGTCCTGGAGCAGGATCGCCCGATCGCACAGGCGCTCGACCGCGGAGGCATCGTGCGACACGAATACGATCGTTCCGCCGCGCTGCTTGAACTCGAAGATCTTGCCGAAGCACTTGCGCTGGAACTGCTCGTCGCCGACCGCGAACACCTCGTCGAGCAGCAGCACGTCGGCGTTGATGTGCGACGCGATCGCGAAGCCGAGCCGCATGTACATCCCCGACGAGTACGTCCGCACCGGCCGGTCGATCGCCTGCTCGAGCCCGGCGAAGGCCACGATCTCGTCGAGCTGCTCGCGCAGGTATGCGCGCTTGAGGCCATAGATCGAGCCGTTGAGGAAAACGTTCTCGCGGCCCGTCAGATCGGGATGGAAGCCCGCGCCGAGCTCGAGCAGCGAGCCGACGCGCCCGCCGATCTGCACGTGCCCGGACGTCGGCTTGATGATCCCCGAGATCAGGCGCAGCAGCGTCGTCTTGCCCGACCCGTTGCGGCCGACGAGGCCCACTGCGCCGCCGGGCTCGATGCGGAAGGAGACGTCCTCGAGCGCGACGACCTCCATAGGGCGCGACCGGCGCCGCGCAACGATCGCGTCCTTCAGCCGACGCGACTCGCGCGGATACACCTTGAAAGTGCGCGCGGCACGCTCCGCAACGATTTCGCCTGGAAGATTCACATTTTCGAGGGTACAGCGAGACGCCGCGCTTCTTCGCTTAGATCTGGCACGCATCCCAGTCTTGTGGATTGGCCGGTCGTGGCGGCGAAGCCGCCCCGACCTCTAATGCGGCATCGCAAGCGATGCCGCCAGCGCCTGTCGCACCAGCCCGGCAAGCACCGAAATGAATGCCGAGTCCGCGTTTGGCATCTCGATGCGCGCAAACTCGAGCCCGAGCTCGCGGGCGTTCTCGGCCGCCTCGTGATCGAGGTCCCAGCGGATCTCGAGGTGGTCGGCGACGAAGCCGACGGGACAGACCAGCACCTTCCTGACGCCCCGCGCGTGCAGACCCTCGAGGTGGTCGAGGATGTCGGGCCCCAGCCACGGCTCGCCGGTCGGGGACTCGCTCTGGAACGAGAAGCTCCAGTCCTCGATGCCGGCTCGGTCGGCGACGAGCCTCGAGGTCTCGAGCAGCTGCTCCTTGTAGACCGGCTCGGCACGTGCCGGTAATGAGTGCGCGGTGAAGACGACGTGCGAGTCGCTGCCTCGCACGCGGTCCGCGAGCACGTCGACGAACCCGGGGTCGTCATGCCAGCTCTCGACGAAGGCGAGCTCGGCGCGGCCGGCGAGCGCCGCCTCGAGCTGCTCGCGGTAGCCGGCGATCGACAACTCTGACCAGTGCGGCGCCAGGACGAGGCCGACGACCGTGTCGGCCCTGCCGTCGAGCGCGCGCTGGGCGGCGTCGGCAATGCGCGGTGTCCAGTGCTTCATCCCCGTGAACACGGGCACGTTCCCGAGCTCCTGCTCGAGCGCGGCGCGCGTCTGCTCGGTGATCGCGTTGAGCGGCGACTCGTCCTCGATGCCGAGCTGCCGGTAGCGCTCGACAAGGTCGTCGAGATGCTCGGGCTTGACCGGACGGCCGCCGCGGATGTCCGCGTAGTACGCGGGCACATCGGCGAGCCGCTCGGGCGACCCGTACGCCATCAACACGACGGCGGCGCTCATACGCGCGCTTCGACCGTCGCCTCGTGCACGAGCTCGGTCAGACGTCGGAGAACGGCCGGGTCTGCATGAGGTGGCACTCCGTGCCCAAGGTTGAATACATGACCCGGCCGCCCTCCGGCACGCTCGAGAATACTGCGGGTTTCGGACTCGATCCGCTCCCACGGCGCGAGCAGCACGGCCGGGTCGAGGTTCCCCTGCACGCCGCGCTCGTCGCCGACCTCGTCCCAGCCACGGTCGAGCGGGATGCGCCAGTCGAGCCCGATCACGTCGCCGCCCGCCGCAGCCGTCACGCGCAGCAACGTGGCGGTTCCCGTGCCGAAGTGGATCGTCGGCACGTCAACGGCGGCGAGGATCCGAGCAGAGTAGGGCGCGACGAACTCCTCGTAGTCGGACGGCGAGAGCGCGCCGACCCAGGAGTCGAAGAGCTGGATCACGTCGGCGCCTGCGCGAACCTTCGCGGCGACGTAGCGGGCGGACGTCTCGGTGAGCTTCTCCATCAGCGCGTGCCACGTGTCCGGCTCGCGGTACATCAGCGTCTTCACGGTCGCGAACTCGCGGCTCGGCTTGCCCTCGACGAGGTAGCCCGCGACGGTGAACGGCCCGCCGCAGAAGCCGATCACGGCCTGGTCATCGCGTAGCTCCGCGCGCACGAGACGGACCGCTTCGAGAATCGTCGGCACGCTCTGCTCAGGGTCGGGCACGACGAGCCGGTCGACGTCGGCGCGCGTGCGGATCGGCTCGTCGATCACCGGTCCGACGCTCTCGACGAGCTGCACGTCGACGCCCATGCCGAGGACCGGGAACATGATGTCGGTGAACATCACGGCGGCGTCGACGTCGTGGCGGCGTACGGGCTGCAGCGTCACCTCCGCGCACAGCTCCGGCCGGGCGACGATGTCGAAGAGGCCGTACTGCTTGCGCAACTCGCGGTATTCGGGCAGCGAACGCCCGGCCTGACGCATGAACCAGACGGGCGTGTGCTCGACCGGCTCACGGCGGCAAGCCCTTACGAGCAGCGGATCCACAGGCCGTAGGGTAGTTGCGTGCGTGCCGAGCACCCCGTGCCTGCCGGACCGCTCGCCGTGCGCTGGCACGTGTACGAGCTCGACCCGGTGCAGGCCGGCGCCGTGACGCAGGCGCACGTGGTACTCGAGAACGCGGGGACGGCTCCGTGGCGAGACCTGAACGCCTCGTACCACTGGCTCGACGACCGCGGCAACCCGATCGTGTGGGACGGGACTCGCCGGGCGGTCAGCGCGTCGCCGGGCGAGCGCATCGAGCGGGACCTGGAAGTGCGCGGGCCGATCCCACCCGGCCGCTACCGCCTCGCTTTCGACCTCGTCGACGAGCATCGCTTCTGGCTCGCGGAGCTCGGCAACTTCACGCCGGAGCTCGACGTCGACGTCGCGCCGCGCGACGAGTCCGGCGCGCGGCTGTTCGGCGCGGACGGCGACGCGGAGCGGATCGCCGCCGCGCACCACGAGGGTTACGCCGCCGTCGGCGGCTCAATCGATATGCGGCGCCGGCCGCGCGAGCTCGAGCCGTACGAACCGGGCGGCGGCCGCAACCCGGGATTTGCCCATCCGCTCGTGTGCCCCTCGCTGCTACCGCCGCTCGAGCCGAACGACGAGGTGGCCGGGCTCCCCGCCTGGCGGCCCGAAGGCGACGAGCCTTGGATCTACGACGCGCGGATCAAACTTCGACCTCGGCTTCGTTAGTCGTCTCGGTCACGGGCGGGCGAGGAAGAGCCGCTTCTCTGTCGTGAGGTGGGGTGCCCACTCGACGCGGTCGGCGCCCGCGAACTGCAGATACGCACGGAGCGCCTCGCGCATCGCCTCGACGAACCCATCGGCGCGGCGCGGCGCGAAGCCGTCCTCCCACCAGACGTCGATCACCTCTACGCGAGCTCTGTCCCGGTCGATCCGCGGCTCGATCCGCCCGACGAAGCGGTCGCCGAAGACGATTGGGAGAACGTAGTAGCCCCAACGGCGCTTTGCCGGCGGGAAGAAGCCCTCCCATACGTACTCGAAGTCGAACAAGCTCGCGAGGAGGGCGGTGTCCCACAGCAGCGCGTCGAACGGGGCGATGAACGCGACGGACGGCGTCGGCTCGGGCGGGGCATCCAGCAGCGCGAGCTCGTCAGCGACGACGAGGCGCTTCCCGCGCACGCCCTCGACGTCGACGGGCACGAGCGCGCCCAGCTCGATCAGCTCCTGGCGCAGCTCGTTCCGGCCCACGCGTTCCGGAGTCGAATTCGGCGGGGCGATGCGGTCGAACGTGCCGCCGGC
>JBKOVW010000187.1:0-6259 GCA_046724095.1 Actinomycetota bacterium
GTGCTGCCGCGCAAGCTCGAGCGCCTTCGTGCGCGCCGACTCGCCCTCGAAGACGAGGTAGACCCGGTCGTCGCCGAGGTACGCCGAATGCGCCGACAGGCCGGCGTCGCCGGGATCGAACGGCGGTCCCGCAGAGAGCAGTTCCTCTGCTGCGGAAGCCGCTCCCGGCCTCAGTCGCGTCGTGACGACGTACCGATCCACGCTCCTACCGCGGAGAACCTAGTGCACGCGAAGCGCGAACGTCCGGGTCGCCGAAGCGCCCAGCGCGTCCGTCACCTGCAGCGTGAGGCGAAATACGCCGGCGCGCCGCGGAATGCCGCTCAGAACACCGGTCTCCGCATCGAGCCTGATGCCCGCCGGCCGGTGCAAGAGGCTCCAGCGCGCGGGAGTGATACCGCCTACCGCGACAGCGCGAGCTCGGTACTGCTTGCCGGCGCGAGCCGCCGGCAGCCGCTTATCCGCGACGGCGAGCTTGCGCGCGACGGCGAGCTCGAGGTCCGCCGCGCCCGTGAGACCCGAGGCGTCCGTCACCGACAGATGCAGCGGGAAGGCGCCGGCGACCGTCGGGATGCCCGCGATCACGCCTTTCGTCGGGTCGAGAGCGAGCCCGTCGGGCAGCGTCGTCCCGTCGGCGAGCGACCACGATCGCGTACCCCGCCCTCCGGTCGCGGCGAGCCGCAGCGTGAACGGTCGGCCCACTTCCGCAGCCGGCACTTTCACGTCGGAGACTTGCAGGGCGTCGACGACGGTCAGAGTCAGCGTCTGCGTCGCCGTACGGCCGCCGACGTCCACCTGGACGATGAAGGTCGAGCTGCCGGCGGCGGTCGGAGTGCCGGAGAGAACACCGTCGCTGCTGAGGGTTATGCCCGCGGGCGGCTTTCCCGCCCAGAGCGACCACGCTTGCGGACCTCCTCCTGCCGACGTCAGCTGGAGGCTGAACTGCCGGCCGACGACGAGCGGGTGCGGCGAGCTCTGCTGGATTCCCACGCCGGGCCGGACCGTGATCGTGAAGAGGCGCTCCGATGTAATCGGAATGCACCAGTCGGCCGACGGCGGGTCCTCGTCGCTCAGCTCGACCCAGAAAGACCACTCGCCGGTCTGCTCCGGAATCCCGATGATGTTGCCGTTGTCGCCGAGAACGAGACCCGGCGGCAGTGCCCCGGCCAGCACCGTGAACGAGTACGGCAGCGCCGGGCCGCAACCGCCTTCGCCTTCGAACTGGTGCGTGAAGAACTCACCGGTGTAGCCGATCGGGATGTTGTAGCTGTTGTCGGTGAAGCGGAGCGCGGCCGCGCTCGGGACGACCACGAGGGCAGTCACACAGACGAGCAGCAGCGAGGCGAGGCGTAGTCGGCGCATCGACGTCAGCGCCGCCTTCGGCGGGCCTGGATGCTCCCCGTCATGAGCGCGAGCAGCGCCGGGATCCCCAGTGCGAGCGGAAGGATGCCTCCCGCGTTGAGGGTGCGGCGTCCGGCCACGTCGAGCTGAACCGTTCGTCCCGTGGCCGGCCGGCTGCTGTTCCCTGCCTGCGGGATGACCGCCACGTACAGCGCGATCCGGCCGGTGTTGATCGCGTGAACCTTCCACGTGATCGTCCGCGCCTCGCCGGCCGCCAACGCGCCGAGGTACCGCGTGCGATGCGTCGACCAGTCCTCCGGATCGACCTCGACGCCGTCACGGAGGCTGAGCACGTTCAGATGCGCGATCAACGAACCGGTTGCGGAAGGCGCTGTGTTCCTGAACGTCGCGTGGACGAGCACGTTGCGTCCGAGCTCGGTGTTGATGCGCAGCGGCGACAGCGTGACGCCGACGGCAGCCGCAGCGACACCGCTCCACGCGAGCGCGGCACACGCGACGACGACGGCAGCCAGGAACATTCGCCGGACGCTCACTCGCCTGCCCTTCGCCCGAGTTGCATGTAGCGCGCGCCCACGAACGCGGCGAGCGTGCAGAACACCACGGCGGCGACGACCGGCGAGATGAGCCACGACGCGTCCTCGCTCCAGCTGTGGTCGTTCACCACGATCTTGCCGACGTAGTGCTCGCCCGCGGTCATCGGGTTCACGCGCAGCAGGAACTCGCCCGCCCAGCCCTTCTGCGCGCTCGAAGGCAGCTGCGTGGGGGTGAAGATCGCCAGGAGGAAAAAGAGGCTGATCGAGAGGCTGACGCGGTTCGAGCTCGCGAAGACGCTGATCACGAAGCCGACAGACGCCAGGAAGACGGCGAGCAACGTCCCCACGACGAGTCCGAGCAGCACCGACTTCCCGACGAGCCCCACGCCGCGACCGAGGAACCAGACGTACGGCACGGTGATCACGAATGCAACCGCCCAGAGCGACAGTGCGGCGAGCAGCTTGCCCGACGTGATCCCCAGTCGCGAGACAGGTGCCAGGAGCAGGCTCTCGAGCGTGCTGCGCTCGCGTTCGCCGCTCACGGCGTCGGCGGCCGCGAGCAACGCGAGGAGCGACCCGACAGCGATCGCCACCTGCAGGGTGAGGTTCACGGCCTCGCGCTGCTCGAGGAAGTTGAGCGCCTGGTTCGTCGCGGTGAGGTAGGCGATGATGCTCAGGAGCAGGCTGAACGCGACGCAGAGCAGCATTCCGCGGCCGCCCAGCCACAGATCCCGAAGCTCCTGTTCGCCCACGATCGTCCAACCGTGGGCCGGCCGGGTCCGTGGTGCGGGAACGGCGACTTCCATCACGCCTCCTCGGTCATCGCGAGGAACGCATCGCTCAACCGCGCGCCCTCGAGCTCGAACGCCAGGACCGGGACCTGCGCATCCGCGAGCGCGCGCAGGCCGTCGTTCATCCCCGTCGTGTTGCCGGTGCCGTTCAACAGCGCGACCAGCGAGCCGAGCTGCGAGTCGGTCGACTCGACACCCTCGATGCCGGCGTTCGCCAGTACTTCGCGTGCGCGCGCGACGTGCTCGGTCGCGACCCGCAGCCGCGCGCTGCGCGGTGCGGCCGCGCGGCGCACGATGTCCGCAACCGTGCCTTCGGCAGCGAGTCGGCCGCGGTTGAGGATGACGACGCGCGAGCAGACCTCCTCGACCTCGGTGAGGAGGTGCGTGCTCAACAGCACGGTCGCGCCGCGCTCCGCCGTGATCCCGCGCACGAGTGCCAGCACCTGCCGCTGGCCGGCGGGATCGAGCCCGAGCGTGGGCTCGTCGAGGAAGATCACCTGCGGGTCGTTGACGAGCGCGCGTGCGATGCCCAGACGCTGGCGCATCCCACGGCTGTAGCTCGCGATCAGCGAATGTCGGCGGTCGGCCAGGCCGACCTGCTCGAGCAGTCGTCCCGCAATCTCGCGCGCGCTCTGACGGGAATGGCCGAAGAGGCGGGCGAAGTAGCGGAGGTACTCGTCGCCGGTCTGCTTGGCCGGATAGCCGGAGCTCTCCGGAAGCACGCCGACGCGCCGGCGGATCTCCGCAGGACGCGTGTGCGCCACGCCGGCCACGGCGAAGCTGCCGCGGCTCGGCTCGAGGATCGTCGTCAGGATCCGGATCGCCGTCGTCTTGCCGGCCCCGTTCGGGCCGAGGAAGCCGAGTACCTCACCGGCCTGCAGCGAGAAGGTGAGGTCTTCGAGTGCAACCGTGGAGCCGTAGGCCTTGCCGAGGCCGTCGGTTTCGACGGCCGCGGTCATCGCAAGTCGAGGTAGTCGGCTGCTTGCATCGGTTCTACAGTAAGAAGCGGCAGATGAAGTGAAGATGAACGAAGGTCGCCGGCTGTTCATCTTCGGTTCATCGAGGACCCAGGAGCATTGGACGATGCGAGTTCTGATCGTCGAGGACGAACTGCGGATGGCGGGCTTGATTCGACGCGGCCTCGTGGGCGAAGGCCTGGCCGCTGACGTCGCCGAGAACGGCGAGGACGCGCTCTGGATGGCCGCTGCGTCGGAGTACGACGCGATCGTTCTCGACGTAATGCTGCCGGGAATCGACGGCTTCGAGACGTGTCGGCGTTTGCGCAAGGACGGCGTGTGGGCGCCGGTTCTGATGCTGACCGCACGTGACTCGGTCGAGGACCGCGTTGCCGGTCTCGACACGGGCGCGGACGACTACCTGGCAAAGCCGTTCGCGTTTGCGGAGCTTCTGGCCAGGCTTCGCGCGTTGGCGCGCCGAGGTGACCTCGCGCGCCCGAGCGTCCTCGAAGCCGGTGACCTCCGCCTCGATCCGGCGAGCAGACGCGTTTGGCGCGGCTCCACCGAGGTCAACCTGTCGGCGAAGGAGTTTGCGCTGCTGGAGACGTTCATGCGCAGGCCGGACCAGGTGCTTTCACGCCTCCAGCTGCTCGAGCACGGATGGGACTTCGCATACGAGAACCGGTCGAACATCGTCGACGTCTATGTCGGCCACCTGCGTACCAAGATCGACCATCCGTTCGGCCGTAGCTCGATCGAGACCGTGCGCGGTGCCGGTTACCGCCTGCGTCTCGACGGCGCATGAGCCGAGTCCCGATCCGGCTCCGCGTCGCCGGTGCGTTCGCGCTGGCGATGGCGCTCGTGCTGGCCGCCACGGGCTGGTTTCTCTACAAACGCGTCGAGTCGCACCTGTCGACCTCGCTCGACCACGCGCTCGAACTGCGCTGGCACGACCTGTCCGAGCTTGTGGTCGAGCCGGGGAAACCGCTCGGCCATGCGAACGCAGCCCCGTTCATCGAGCCGGGCGAGGCCTTCGCGCAGGTGCTCGACGAGCGCGGCCGCGTGCTGGATGCGACTCAGTCTTTGCGCGGCCGCTCGCTGCTCGGCGCGCAGGAGCTACAGCAGGCGCGAACGGAGCCGGTGATGCGCAATGTGGAATCGGTGCCCGGTCTCGACGAGCCGGCGAGATGGCTAGCCCGGCCGGTCGAGAGAAAAGGCCGCAAGGCGGTGCTCGTGGTCGGGTCGACGCGCGCGGACATCACCGAGGCCCTTTCGGGCCTTCGCGCCGAGCTGCTGATCGCGGGGCCGATCGCGCTTCTGCTCGCTTCGATCGCCGGCTATCTCCTCGCGGGTGTCTCCTTGCGCCCCGTCGAATCCATGCGGCGCCGCGCTGCCGAGATCTCGGCCGAGACGCCCGGCGAGCGCCTGCCGGTTCCGCCGACGCGTGACGAGCTCGAACGGTTGGGGGAAACGCTCAACGAGATGCTGTCGCGCCTCGAGGCGGCGCTGGAGCGGCAGCGCGACTTCATCGCGGACGCCGGCCACGAGCTACGGACGCCGCTTGCGCTGCTGCGCACGGAGCTCGAGCTTGCCTTACGCCACGGGCGTTCCGTAGAAGAGTTGAGGGAAGCGATCCGCGCTTCGTCGGAGGAGGTCGACCGGCTCTCGCAGCTCGCGGACGATCTGCTGTTGATCGCGCGGTCGGAGCGCGGCAAGCTCGAGCTGCAGCTGGAGACGCTCGACACCACGGAGCTGCTCGACGGTGTCGCGACTCGCTTCGAGTGGCGCGCCCAGGAGACGGGCCGTGCGCTCAGCGCGCTGCCGGCACCGGGCATGAGCGTGCGCGGCGACCGCCTCCGGCTCGAGCAGGCGCTCGCGAACCTGGTCGAGAACGCGCTGCGCCACGGAGACGGCGAGGTGCGACTGTCGGCGAACTCCGTCGACGGCGTCGTCGAGCTGCACGTCACGGACGAGGGCTCGGGCTTTCCACCGCAGTTCCTCGACCGAGCCTTCGAACGGTTCGCACGTGCAGACGGCGCCCGTGCGGGCTCCAGCGCAGGGCTGGGGCTCGCAATCGTGCGCATGATCGCCGAGGCCCACGGCGGAACCGCGTTGGTTGCGAACAACGACGGTCCCGGTGCGGATGCGTGGATCGCGCTACCGCGCGAGGACGGCCGCGGATGATGCGTGCCGCGACGCTCGCGCTTTTGCTCGTGACGGTCATCGCGCCGGGCAGCGTCTCCGCCGCGGGTCCCGTTCCGTCGAGCCTGACCGCGCTGGAATCGAGCGCAGAGGACCTCGTCGACGTCGCGCTCGCCGGCAACCGGCAAGGCGTCGTCACGGGCGCGACGGAGCTCTCGACGCTTGCGAACGGGCCGGCGGCCGCTTCACTGTCCCGCGCCGGCGTCCCGCACGTGTTGATCGGCCGGTTGAAGCAGCGTGCCGGCGTGGTTCGCGGCCTCGCTGCGAGGGGCGCCTACGTCCGCGTCGCCCTCGCAGCGAACGCCGTGTCCGGACTGATGGCCCAGCTGTACGGTCACTTTCGGGACCGCGTGCCGCCGTCGGTGCTTGCACTCGACTATCTCGATCGCGAAGCGCACTTGCGGTCGCTCGTCGGGGA
>JBKOVW010000342.1:0-8033 GCA_046724095.1 Actinomycetota bacterium
GTGGCTGCCTCCGCCAGCACAGCCTCGTCCGGCAGCGGACGCGAAACGTGCCAGACGCGCTCGCGGAAGAAGTCCTCTGGAAAGTCATACGCCTCGGCCTGTACATCCTGCGGGAACGCCAGCGTCACCGCCCCGGTCTCCGCCTGGCTCACGAGCACGCGCATCGCCTGCACTGCCGCCGACATGACCTGTTCGGGGCGCCAGATGCGGTCGAAGTACCGCGAGACCGCGCGGAACGAGTCGTTGACGGAGATGTCGCCGGACCACGCGACCTCGAGCTGCTGCAGCACGGGGTCCGGGCGCCGCGACGCGAACACGTCCCCCGGAACCAGCAGTACGGGCAGTCGGTTCACGGTCGCCAGTGCGGCACCGGTGACCATGTTCGTCGCGCCCGGTCCGATCGACGTCGTGCAGACGAGCGCCCCGAGGCGGTCCTTCATGCGCGCGTAGCCGGCCGCGGCGTGCACCATCGCCTGCTCGTTCCGCGCCTGGTAGTAAGTCAGAAGCTCGGGCGACTCGTACAGCGCCTCGCCGATGCCCGCCACGTTGCCGTGGCCGAAGATCCCGAAGCAACCGCCGAAAAACCGCTGCTCGGCTCCATCACGTTCGACATGCTGGGCCGCGAGGAAGCGGATCAGCGCCTGCGCGGCGGTGAGCCTCACGGTGCCGTTCCTCCCACCTCGGCCTTGATCGCCTCCAGCTCGTGCTCCAACTCCGCGAGCTCGCGGCCGCCGGCCATCAGCCGCACCAGCTCCTGGCGGTCGATCTCGGCCTTCTCGTACGCGCCGAGGCTTTGGCCGCGGTTCAGGATCACGAAGCGGTCTCCGACCGGGTATGCATGGTGGGGGTTATGGGTGATGAAGATCACGGCGACGCCGCGATCCCGGGCCTGAAGGATGTACTTGAGGACGACGCCGGCCTGCTTGACGCCGAGCGCCGACGTCGGCTCGTCGAGGATGAGCACGCGGGCGCCGAAGTAGACAGCCCGCGCGATCGCCACCGACTGGCGCTCACCGCCGGAGAGCGTCCCGACCGGCTGGTCGGGGTCGCGGATGTCGATGCCCATCTCGCGCAGCTCGCGACGGACGATGCCCTTCGCCGTCGCGGCGTCGAACCACCGCAGCGGCCCGATCCCTTTGCGCAGCTCCGCTCCGAGGAAGAAGTTTCGCCAGATCGACATCAGCGGGACCATGGCGAGGTCCTGGTAGACGGTGGCGATCCCCCTCGCGCGCGCGTCGCGCGGTGATCCGAAGTGCACCTCCTCCCCTTCGACCAGCAGCCTCCCGGCATCCGGTCGATGGACCCCGGAGAGCAGCTTGATCAAGCTCGATTTCCCGGCGCCGTTGTCGCCGAGGATGCACGTGACCTCACCGCCGTTCACGTACGTCGAGATGTCCTTCAGCGCGACGACGTTGCCGTAGTACTTGGAGATGTGGTCGGCCTCGAGCAGGTGAGCCACGGTCATCTCGCTTTCTGCGCCCGGCTCCGGATGAGTGTGTTGAGCATCACCGCGGCGAACAGGATCCCGCCCTGGAACGTGAAGGTCCAGTTGCTGTCCCACTGCGAGTCGACGATTCCAAGCTGCACCATCCCGAGCATTGCGGCACCGAAGAACGTACCGATGACGGAGCCGAAGCCGCCGGTGAGCAGGCAGCCGCCGACGACCGCGCAGATGATGAAGATGAACTCGAGGCCGATGCCCTCCCCCGCCTGCATCGAGCGAAGCTCCAACGCTTCGATGATCCCCATCAGCGCGGCCGTTACGGAGGTCATCATGAACAACAGGATCTTCGTGCGTGCGACCGGCACGCCGACGTTGCGCGCGGCGTTCGGGTCGCCGCCGGCGCTGTAGATCCAATTCCCGAAGCGCGTCTTCGCGAGCAGCCAGGCGCCGACGATCGTGATCGCCAACCACCAGAGCGTTTTCACCTTGAAGTCGTAGTGCGTCAGGTCGCCGGCGAAGAGCTTGCGGGCCGACTCGTAACCGCTCGCGGTGTCGATGTCCTGGATCGCCGTCTGGCCGGTCAGCTTGAGCGTGCCCGCAGCGTTCACGCCCTGCAGGACGAAAAACGTCGCGAGCGTCACGATGAAGCTCGGCAGCTTCGTCCTGACGACGGTAAGCCCGTTGATGAGACCGATCGCGAGGCCGAAGAGGAGGACGAGCACGATCGCCGGCCAGACATTCATGTCCTGGAAGGTCGTCAGGTAGCCGAGCAGCAGCCCCGAACTGCCGATCATCACGCCTGCGGAGAGGTCGAACTCCCCGCCGATCATCAGCAGCGCCACCGGCACGGCGACGATGCCGTACTGGGCCGCCTGGTCGGTCCACCCGGCCGCGATTCCCGGGTCGGACAGCCAGTCGACGGCACGCGCGAAATACGCGAACGCGAAGAAGACCGCGATCGCTCCCAGCAAAGCACCGATGTCCGGCCGCGTCAGCAGCCGGCTCAGAAGTCCGACGCGGACGAGGCGCTCGTCGGAGGGAGCGCTCGCCGCTGTCGTCTCGGTCATCGCAGCCCTCCCTTCACTCCGGCCGGTGGGCGGCGCCGCAGCGACCGCCCACGGCCGCGTCTCAGCGAGTGCCCTTCTTTGCCAGGGCCGCTACCTTCGCCGCGTTCGCCTTGTTGATGATGCCCGGCCCGGTCAGCACCGGCTGCCCATTGCCGACGGTGTTGAGGTTGGTCGCGTAGAGGACCCCGAAGACGATGGGCAGGTACCCCTGCAGGTACTGCTGCTGGTCGATCGCGAACAGCATCCTCCCTGCCTGGATCTCCTTGATTGCGCCGCCGACGTCGAATGTCCCGATCTTCGTGCCTTTCGGAACCGACGAGATACACGGGATGGTGACGTCCGGATCGAGCCCCAGGAACGCGTCCAGCTTCTTGTCGGCGTTGAAGGCGGCCTTCACCTTCGCTTTCGTCCCCGGGATGTCCGACTTCGCGTTCGGGATGGTCAGGACCTTGACATTGCTCCCGCCGAGCACGCTCTTGACGCCGGCCGCCCGCTGCTGCAGTCCCGAGTTGCTCGCCTCGTGGATGACGATCAGCACCTTTTTCGCGCCGGCCTTCTTGAATTGCTTGCCCGCGCCCTTTCCGGCGATGTCTTCCGTCTGCCCGACGTGCACTTCGTAGGTCGGCAAGGAATCGAACGCACCGAGCCCGGAGTTGACGGTGATGATCTCGATCCCTTTCGACGACGCCTTCTTCAGCGGCCCCCGGAGTGCGCTCGCGTCCGGCACCGACGTCGCGATGATCTTCGCGCCGTTCGCGATCGCGGCGTTGATGCCGGCCACTTGCTTCGGCACGTCGTTGTTTGCGTACACCTGCGTCACGCTGACACCACGCGACTTCAGGTCCTTCTTCGCCTGATCGACACCACGCTTGAACACCGACCAGAACGAGCCGGTGTCGCCGTGCGTGACGACCGCGATCTTGATCGGCGAGGCAGCGGCCGCGGCGAAGGCCCTGCCGGCGGGCGACTCGAGCACCGTGAGCCCGGCCGCCGCGAGCCCACCCGTCACGAACAATCCTCGCCGCGTCAGCTGCGACCCTTCGTCGTGAAGGAGTTCCTCCTCCAAGAGCTCGTCGCTCATCGATCCTCCCTCTCTCTGGTGATTTCCACGACCATCCTGTGATTCTCAACTGTCGGAAGCGGTTCGCGCCAGTCCCACCTCCTCGACCAGCACCGGGCGCCGCTCCCTCCTCGAGCGGTCCGCCGCCAGTGCGACGGAAAGCGCCGCCCGGGCATCCTCCAGGGTGCAGGCGCTTTCGCCTCCCGACCGCACCGTCTCGACGAATGCGGCGAGCTCCTCGCGATACGCCCGCTCGAACCGTTCGACGAAGTTCTGATACCCCACGCCAGGCTGCGTCGCGCCCGGCTCGACCGACCTGAGCGGGCTGCGCGAGTCGACGCCGACGACGATGCTCCCCGCGGCGCCGAACAACTCGAGCCTGACGTCGTAGCCGAGCGGGTCGTGGCGGGCGCCGGAAACGATTCCGAGCGCGCCGCTGCTCAGGCGGAGGACCGCGACCGCAGCGTCAACATCATCGTGGCGCGCGAACCAGTCCGTCTCACGCACCGCGCCGTCGGCGTACACCTCGACGATCTCCTCGCCCGTCACGTACCGGATCGCGTCGAAGTCGTGGATGCTGAGGTCCCGGAAGATCCCGCCCGAGGTCGCGATGTAGGTCTCCGCCGGCGGAGCGGGATCGTGCGTCGCCGCACGCACCAGGAGAAGGTTCCCCAACTCGCGCGAGACGACGGCGTCACGCGCTGCGCGGTACCCCCGATCGAACCGCCGTTGGAACCCGATCTGAACGGTGATCCCTGCGGCTGCGACTTCATCGCTGACTTCGGCGAGCGCCGCTAGCTCGAGCGCGACGGGCTTCTCGCAGAACGCCGACACACCCGCCGAAGCCGCCAGGCGGAGCAGAGGAACATGACCTTTTGTGCTCGTCGCGATGACGACCGCGTCGATGCCGTCGTTGAGGAGCTCTTCTGGACTCGCCGCGGCGGTCGCGCCGAGCGCGCCGGCCACCTCGGCGACGCGCCGAGGGTCGGCGTCGGCCAGAAAGAGCGAGACACCGTCGAGCCCGCTGAGCGTCTCGGCGTGGAGAGCGCCGATCCTGCCGACACCGACGACCCCGATACGGAGTGGTGCCGCCACCGACATGGCACGCCTACAGTAAGGACTCGAGGCTGCCAACGTGATGCGGTGGGGGCATTTCGCCCGAGCCTTTCGGTAGAGCGGCGGGTAGTCTCGACCTGGGTTCGCGCTTCCCCGCCTGGTCACGTACCAGGAGTCTCGTCGTCGCCTCAAATGGAAGCTGACCAGTGCGTCTGCCGATCTTGCCTCGTTTCACGCGCGCGCGCGACTACCAGATGTCGCTGAAGTCCCAGACACCACCCGGCCTTGCAAGCGGAGGTCACCGGTTCGATCCCGGTACGCTCCATTTGGAGAGCTGTCGTTTCACCTCAGGTCGCGTCGCAGCTCGTGCAGCAGCTCAGCGCTACACGGTCAATGGAACGATCGCCGGCGAGCTCCTGCGGACGGTCTCTTTCGAGGTCATGCCGCAGACGCCGATAGCGGAGCAGCCGATCCCGGGGTAGCGGCAGTGGCTTCTGGCGCTGTATTGCGGCCTAAAACTTCGAGAACTGGATCACAACTAGCGGTCGGGGAGCCGGTCGCCTAGCGGTTCCGAAGGCGTGTACCGAAACTCCCACGCCTCCGGGTCAAACGTGTAGCCCGCCCAATCCATTGCGTCCGTAAAGACGAAGTCGCCATCTTTCTCTTTGACAGGAACCAGGAGCCCGTTGTTCGGCCCGCCGACGACTCGTGCGGTTCGGCCACGATGTCGGTACGGGACTCGCCACTGCGGTCTTCTCACCTCATCAGCGATGTTACTGCTGCCGTGCTAGGGCGTCGGCCTTCTTCCTCGTTCCCACCGCGTCGAGGACCACGTATTCGGCTTCCAGGATCGCGGAAGTGGCGAAGTCGATCGCGTCATATGCGTCGGCTTCGGCCCACTCGGCGTCGCGTTCAGCGGCGTTCGCGTCGACCCTGGCCTTCTTGACATCGATGCGCTCTCGCGTGCTCTGCACGTGTCGGTCCCAATCGCTGCGAATCTGTTGCCAACCGTCGTCCCGATCGTCGGCCTCTTGCGCCTTGTCGCGTTGCTCAGCTGCATGAGCATCGGCCTTTTGGCGTGCCTCGTCGATCTTGGTCTCTGCTTCGGCATGATCTTCCGCGGCCGCCTCTCGTATCGTGCGCTCGGCCTCCTCGACCTGCCCCTTCAGCTTCGCGAAGTCGTCAGCTAGCGGCATGGCGTGCCTCCTCTGCGTTGTCTTGGACCCTGAGCCGTATTTTGAAGACCGCCTCCGGATGAGAGCTCTTCATGCTGCCTGGGTGATTTCCGCCCCGCCGCTTCAGTGGGATCGCGCGTGCGCGAGCGGCGACCAGGTCTCTGGCACTGGCAGACGCGCCATCCGGACTGGCGGGAAACGGAGCCGTGGGACCCGAACGGCTCGTCCTACGCGATCGACGACGACGTAGCTCCTCAAGCTCGGCATCGGCCCCTTACTTGACGCGCTTCATGCGCTATCGCCCAAGCCGCCCGGGTCGGACAGTACAGACGACATTAGGGGAGCGACGTCGCCGTCAGGTGGGACGAAGCCGCCGCTTTGCACGCTTACGAGCTCGGCGCTCATCGGGCGGGATGATGCCGCGCCGCGCGTCATTGTCACGTACCAGAGGGCCGCAACCGCCGACGGTCACTTCCGCGACGTCACTCCGATTGGGAGTCGTAGCCTCTGGTCCCTGTGCGAGCGAGACGGCAAGTGTCTTTGAGCGAGCGGGAGCAGTACGCGAACGAAGCGAATTTGGAGGCGCGGATCGCGCTCCATGCGCGCTTCTCGACGAATCCAGGTTGGGCGGAATGGCTGTTCGAGCGAGAGGCGCCAGGTGCTGGCGCGCGGATCCTGGATTTGGGTTGCGGGCCGGCAACGCTTTGGCGGGCGAACCATGAGCGGATCGACCCGAGTTGGTCTCTTACGCTCGCCGATTCTTCGCGGGGGATGATCGAGGCCGCGCGGCGCGAGCTCGGTGAGCGCGCGCAGTACGTGGTCGCCGACGCACAGACGCTTCGATTCCCGGCCGACTCATTCGACGTTGGGTGGCAAATCACATGCTGTACCACGTTCCTGATCGGCCTCGCGCGTTCGCCGAGATTAGGCGTGTACTCGTATCGCGCGGTTCATTCCATGCGTCAACGATTGGGCGCGGTCACCTTGCCGAGCTTCGTGCTCTCGTTCCTGGATGGGGCCTCAGAGGACGTTACGCAGAGGCGTTCGGGCTCGAAACCGGCCCGCCGCAACTCGAAGCGTTCTTCGACGATGTTCGAGTCGAACGCTTCGAGGATCAACTGGAAGTGACCGAGATCGAACCGGTGCTCGCCTACATCCGTTCAAGCCCGACCTATCGCGGGAACGACCTCTCGGGTCCGCACGCAGCTGTTGCGGCAGCAATCGCGCATCACGGCGCTTTTCACATCTCGAAGGCCCCGGGGCTAATCAGCTGCCACAAGCCACGGCTCGAGTGACATTGCTGAACGCTGGCGCAAGGTACCGCTCGTTCCTCTGACCTAGACTGAATACGTGACAAGACTGCGAAGCTATTGGAGATGGCTCGGTCACCGGCTTCGGCTCTCCCAGCCCGGCCGAGTGGTCTTCACCGGTGCGCTTCTAGTCGGCGTTGCCGGAATTGCGGTAGCACGGGCTCACGGCGACCGGGAGGGCGGCGCACCCCTGGTGGTGTTCGCACTCTTGTTGGTCGGCGTAGTCACCCTGGATGCCATCGGCCAGGGAGTCGTCGCTGTTTTTCGCCTCATCCTGGACGGTGGGCTCAGGCGTCATTCCTGAACTGTGAGTGTGTGGGTCGTCCCGTCTGGGGCGTTTGTCAGGTTGGCTCCGGTGCTCTCCGTTTGTGACTCAATTCTTGAATGACCCGCTTGCGGCGGTGTCTTTCCAGTGATCTGTCCGGGTGGAGAGTCCCGGTGTCGGCCTGGCGCCCGCGTGCTGGCCTGATCAGAAGCCTGTCCGCGTTGTGAGCGCGTGACCCGTCACAGTTCTGCCGCCTGCGGTTGCATCCCCAGACCGACACCGTTGTGCCCCCAACGTCGAGGCTGGAGGTCAGGCACGGATGCTCGCAGATCAGCTGGACTACGTCGTGGGTGTCGACCCGCACCGTGATTCGCACGCGCTCGCGGTCGTCGACGTCGTTAGCGGAGCCGTGGTGTTCGAGGCCAACATCGCGGCGTGCAGCGACGGCTACTCGAAGGCGCTCAGGCTCGTTGAGGAGCACGCGGCGGGTCGGCGTGCGTTCGCGATCGAAGGCACCGGTTCCTTCGGCGCCGGACTGACGCGCTTCCTCGGCGCCCGCGGCGAGCAGGTGCTCGAGGTCGGTCGGCTGCGGCGCGAGCGTCGTTCGGGCGGCAAGACCGACGCACTCGACGCGATCCGTGCGGCCCGCACGGTGC
>JBKOVW010000141.1:0-4719 GCA_046724095.1 Actinomycetota bacterium
GCGCCGCCGACGGAGTGCGTGCGTGAGCCGGGGCAGACGCGACCGACGCTGCGACAAGGAGACCGACGAGCGCGCCGCGGCTCACTGGTCGAGCGCAAGCGCGACGGCGTCGTCGAAGGCGAGCGCAAGTCCCCGGGCCCGCAGGTCGTCGTGGTCGCGGTCGAGACGCGCCGACCATTCCGCCTCGGCCTCGCCGCGACGCGCGTAAGCGGCTTCGGCCCGCGAACTCCTTGGCATGGCGAGCGCGGAACGTCTCTTCTTCGCCGGACTCGGCGAGGCGCTCGAGCCCGTACTCGCGGATCGTCTCGAGCATCAGGAGGCGCTCGTCGGCGATCGGCTTGAGCACGTTGAAGTCGACGAGCGCCGAGAGCTCGCTCAGCTTCGCGTCGCAAACCGAGAGCCTCGTCGACCCTGCGACGTCGGTGAACAGAAAGCTGACGGTGCCGCTCGGGAGGTCTTCTCGCACTCGGAGCTGATCTTCAACGGGAGCCGGCCCGGCGTCCAGCCCGTGTGCGGCCCTTCCGTGGATCCGGCGAGAGGTAGCGGTTTCGCGCGGCGACCCGCCGCGTTGCGTCCGGCGCAGCATGTCCGCATAGGAGCAACGCTGTACGGGCTGCCCTGGGGGGCATCGGCGGACCGCGTCCACATGCACTACGGAGCCGAAGAGATGTTCTTTGTCCTCAGCGGCCTCTTCGCATTCTTCACAGCCTTTTACTTCGGACGAACAAACGCCGAGGCGTCATGTCCCACGTATCACCGCCGCACATCGGGCACCGTCGAGGTGCGCTCGCGGAGACACCCCCATAACCACAACCGGCGCATTGGAAGTCGAGGCGCCGGTCGACTCGACGCAGCAAGTCGGCCTCCAGCGAGGGCGCTGATTCGGCAGATCGCTTGAGCGGCGGAGTCGTGGCCATAGCCCTTCTCCTTCTCTCTCAGGTGGAGGGAGGCGGAGTCTCGGCCTCGGCTCATCAGCGTTATTCCCAACTCCGGAGCCGGCCGAAACGGGTGAGAACAACGGCCGACGCCGTCTCTAGGCTCTGCTCGCTTATGCGTCTGCGTCCGCCCTCACCGGCGCTGGTGGTTGCGTGTCTGGCGCTCGCGATCTCGCTGAGCGGCGCCGCTTACGCGGTCTCGACGGCTTTGCCGCGGAACAGCGTCGGCACCGTCCAGCTGAGGAACAACGCAGTCAACTCGGCCAAGGTGAAGAACGCGTCGCTCCGCGCAGCCGACTTCGCGGCGCGCCAGCTGCCGGCTGGACCGCGGGGGCCGGCCGGCCCGCAGGGCCCGCCGGGAGCGTCCGGCTACCAGGTGATCTCCGGGAGCGGCGCGTCCAACAGCACCAGCCCGAAGACCCAGCAGCAGGACTGCCCTTCAGGTAAGCGGGCAGTCGGCGGCGGCGGCGTCGTCACCGGCTCCGCCACGAACACGTTCATCTCGACCAGCCGGCCGACCGATGCGGGGACCGGTTGGATCGCGACGGGACGCGAGTCGAGTGGCGGGAACGCCGGAAGCTGGGCCGTGCAGACGTGGGTCGCCTGCGTCGCTGTCTCCTAGCCGGCCACCCCGTCAGCCACCGCTGATTGCCGCAATGACGTCTACGCGCGACTGCTCCGCAACGGGCGTGTCGAGTCGGGCGCGCTCGCGATTCACGTACACGTGAATGTGGCAGCGGAGCGTCGGCCCCGGCTCGCAGAGGCGGTCCCGGATCCCCGGCCACTCGCGCTCGAGGTGGTCGATCACCTGGCTGACGTTGTCCGCCGGCACGTCGAGTCGCCGCGGTAATCCCGGGAAGAGCGGTTCCAGCGTCGACGGTAGATGCACGTTGGCCATTACTCGACTGCAGCGACCTCGACGGACGAGATCGGCGGGAGGTAGTCCGCAATCTGCGTCCACGTATCGCCTTCGTCCGTGCTCGCGAAGATCTGCCCGGTGCTCGTCCCGAAGTAGAGACCGGGAGCATCCTCCGCATCGACCGCCATCGCCTCGCGCAAGACGCCGACATAGGCGTCGCGCTGCGGCAGGCCGCCGTCGAGCTGCTGCCAGCTCGAGCCGGCATCGCGCGTACGCCAAACGGCCGCGTGACCCTCCGGCATCGTCCGGCCGTGACCCGGATCGAGCGGTATGACGTAGAACGTCTCTTTGTCGTGGGGATGCGTGACGGCGGCGAATCCGAACTCCGTCGGCAAGCCTTCGGTGATCTCCGTCCATGTTTGCCCCGCGTCGTCGCTGCGGTGCATGCCGACATGGTTCTGCTGGTACATACGGTCACCGTCCACGGGTGAGCGAACGAGCTTGTGCACGCAGAAGCCCACCTCTTCGTGCTCGCGTGGCCAGTCGGCGCGAAGTCCGCGGTTGCGCGGCGTCCACGACTGCGCGTCGTCGGTCGTCTCGAACAGCCCGACGCCTTGCACGATCGCCCAGAACCGGTCGGCGTCCTGGCGGTCGAACATCAGCGCCGAGATGCCGAGATGGCCGGGCGGCTGGTTCGCCGGATCGTCCCACTTGTCGCTTCCGGGCTCTCCGGCGAGCGTCGAGAGCAACGACCATGTCTGCCCGTCGTCGCGACTTTCGAAGATCCCGGGCGCTTCGACGCCGACGAGCAGGCGCCCGTCGTTCACCGCGAGCGTCGAGACCTTGGAGACCTTTCGGCCGCTCTCGGCGTCATACGCGATCCCCTCGCTCGAGTGCGTCCAGGTCTCGCCGAGGTCGGGGCTGCGCCATACGGCCTGGCCGTGCCATTCGCTCGCGGCCGCGGCGTAGACCGCGCCGCTCTTCGGGTCGTGGATCGCGTGATACACGGGCCAGCCCTCGCAGAATGGGCCCTGCAGCTCCCACGTCTTCCTGTCGTCGCTTGCGAGGAAAAAGGCGCCTTTGCGGGTGCCGATCAGCAGCAGCGTTCGTGGCATCGAGCTCGTACCTCCCGGTCGGAATCCAATGGCCTACCTATCAGACGTTCGCGGCGGCGAAAAATCATCGGTCGGTGGTCAGAATGCATTCGCGGCCGACTTCCACTCCTGGAGACGCTGCGCGATGAGCTGGGCCCGCTCGTCCTCGCTGCCCGCGTCCAGCACCTGGAGGTCTGCGGGGTCGGCTCGAAGGTAGACGCCGGCGGTTCGGGCATTCAGCCCGGGGTCGCGGTCCGACCGGGTCGTCCAGTAGCCGGTGGCACGGTCGGCACTCTCGACCTTGATCTCGCCCGTGCCCTCGAGCTGCGGGGCATTCGGGTGCCGCGGGCGCTCGCCTTTCCAGAAGTAGAAGATGCCGGCCGGATCCCGGCGCTCCTTCGCAGCCTCGCTCCAGTAGCGGGCCGACAGCGTGCCGTCCTCCTGCCACGCCCGGCCGCTCACGTTCAGGCCGCCGTCGCGCTCCCGCGAGATGCGTAGGAGGCTCACCGCCGACGGCTCCTCCTCGCTTCGCGTGGTGAGCGAGAGCTGCCACCACAGCCCTACGACCACGCCGCGGCGACCCTCGGTCTCGATCGCCTTGCGGAGCTTCTCGTTGATGGCGCGAACCTCCTTTGGGCCGGCGGCCGGGTCGTACCGGACGGAGGTCAGACCGAGCAGATCGGTTGGCAGCTTCGAGCCTTCCGCGTGGAGGATGAAGGTGCGCCGAATGCCGAGCGCGCCGCCGAACAGCCCGGCTTCGAAGACGACGTTGTCCCGCGGCGACGCCTGGCCGCCGGACTCGGACGCGTCGGTGGTGGTCCAGTCGTCCTGGGCGAACACGAACGCGGCGAAATCGACATCCTGGGAGAGCTCGACGAGCCGGTCGAGGGTCGACCGCCCCGGGTTGAACGTCGTCGTCCAGGGCTCGACGTCGGCGACGTCCTCTAGCCCGCTCGTGATTGCCTCGAGCAGCTTGGCCTGCTGGCCCGACGACCCGAGGAAGATGCGCGGCTTGCCCATCCGCGATTCATGATGACGGAGGCGGCAAGGGCGCGGCATCTCCACGGCGGAGGCCGTCGCGGCGCCGCTGTAGCCTCCGTTTTCGATGTCCTCGCGGGCCGCCGCTGTCGTCATCGCGCTCAGCCTTGCGGCTGTGTTCGCCGCGCAGGCTCTGGGTCGCCCCTCGGCTCGCATGTTCCACTTCAAGAGCCCCTCGGGGAACATCAACTGCGGTGGGTCTGCGACCGGTGTGACCTGCCTGCTGTTGCACAACAGCTGGAAGGCCCTGCGGCCGCGCCCGGCGAGCTGCGACCTGGACTGGTCGCCGACCGACATGTCGCTGTTCCTCGACAGCCGCAACAGGAGATGGGGTGTCGCCGTCGGCGGCTGCCGTGGAGACATCGGCCCGCTCTGTTATCCGCAGGACCCCTGCGTCGTCCTGAAGTACGGCGCGTCGGCCACCGCTTCCGCCAACGGCCGTGGGATCCGGTGCACATCGCGTGCGTCAGGGGTTACGTGTACGCGGTTCGGCGCCGGCGCCGGCGTTCGCGGGTTCCGCATCGCCCGGCAGGGCTACGCGCTGCTGAGATAGCGCCCAGTTAGCTGCAGTACGGGGGAACGCACCCCAATGCGCCGGGTAGCTCCCTTCCATAGCGACCTGCGGCCGGCGACCATGGAGGCATGTTCATCGCCATGCTTGCCGACGCGACAACGGCGCTCGCCTTGTTCGTCAGTTTGATCGCGGGCAGCGTCGTGCTGCTCGTGATCGCATTTCACCTGTACGCGAGCTGGTCGATCCGCAACATCGACAGCCCCGAGGAGCGCTAGGGCC
>JBKOVW010000353.1:0-4722 GCA_046724095.1 Actinomycetota bacterium
CGCGCACGGCGCAGCTCGTCGCCGATGACGCTGCGCGCGACGGAAAGGCTCGTGTGCGCCTGCGCGATCGCCGCGTTGTAGGCACTGCGCGAGCCCCCGAAGCGGGCGGCGACGAGCGAGCGCTCGGCGGCAAGAACGTCCGTAGACGACACGTGCGCAGCGCGCTGCTCGACCGCGCGCGCGAACGCGCTCGAGAAGGCCACCTCCGAGTCGCCGGTCAGCTTGAGAATGGGGTTGATCGCCGACCAGCTCACGGCCGTGCCGCCGAGCTTGCACCGGAGACCGCGCGGGAGGATCGGCTGCCCCTCCGTGCGCGAGCGGTCGAAGCCCTTGCCCGCGGCGGCCGGGCCGTTGCAGAGCTTCGGGTCGCGCGTCCAGAGATAGACGCAGGCAGCCTTCGGTTTCATCGGATCGTGCTCGCCGGGCATGGTCGTCCACTCGGCCCAGCCCCAGGACCACAGGGAGCTGACCTTCATCTCCCTCGCCACGTATCGCGCCGCGAGCGCCTGCCACTTGACCGTCTCGAACCACTCCTTCGCAGCGAGGCCTTCGCGCCCGCCGGAGCCCTTTGTCGTCTGGAAGCCGAGGAAGAGCCCGAGCTTCGACACCGGGATGCCGATCTTCGTGAAGTCGAGAATGCCGTTGCGGAACGACTGCCGCAGCGTCCGGTTTCCGTAGATCGGCCCGCGCCGGTAGATCAGTGGCGCGGGGAAGTAGACCTCGCGCACGATGCCGGCGACATCGGCGACCTGCCGCCACCAGTCGCCGGCCGTGCTGTCGGTGTACGGCTTCGCGTTCACGAGCAGCCACGGCTGGGCGCCGCGCTGGCGAAGCGTCTGCAGGAACAACAGCACGTTGGCGCGGTACTGCGCGTTCGTCGCCGACCACGGGACGGCGAGCCAGGAGCCGAACAGCTCGTTCTCTGCGATGACGGGGTTCGAGCAGTCCATCGATTGCGTGGCGTAGTCGTAGAACTTGTTCGCCTTGTCGACGATCGTCGCAGGGTCGGCGGGCGCGCTCGGCGTGCCGACGCGGCGGCTGAGGTAGAGGTCGAAGTACGCAGTCTTCGCTCCTGCCGCTCGAAGCTTCGGCGGGTAGATCAGGTTCGAGGCGAGAGCGGTGACGCCGGGTCGCGCGAACAGGTTCCAGAACGGCACCGAGCCGTCGGCGAAGTCGAGCCAAGCCGGATTACCGGCGATGACGTTGCAGTCCGCCTGCAGCCCCTCTGCGGGCGCACCTCTCCCCCCGAGAAGCGCCAGCGCGAGCACGGCGGCGACCACGACCCCAAGCCTCTTCACGGACGAAAGGTTAGCCCGAGCCGCGGAGAGCGCTAGCCTTGACCTGTGAGGAGGAGCAGGCTCGCGCTCGCGGTCGCCTTTGGAGCCATCGTGGCGATCGGCGCAACGACGATCGCAGCGGGCTCCGGTTCCGGCGGTGGCCACCAAACCGCGCGCGCCGCAGCGCCGACCTGGGCGAACGTGGCGCCGATCTTCGCGGAGAAGTGCGCCGGCTGCCATACCCCGGGCGGGATCGCGCCGTTCTCGCTCCTGTCCGCGAAATCCGCGAAGGCGCACGCGAACGGCATCCTCGTGATGACCAAGCTGGGACGCATGCCGCCGTGGATGCCCGGCCACGACTCGCCGGACTACCTGGGCCAGTCGAAGCGAATCTTGACGCCGGCGGAGAAGCAACTGATCGCCCGCTGGGTGCAGGGCGGTGCCCGCATCGGCTCCGGCCGTTCGCTGAAGCCTGTGGGGAGCACGAGCAGCGCCCCCGGCACGACGATGACGCTCTCGCCGCCGCGCTCGTACATGCCGAAAGCCGCGGTTGGCGGGCTCGACGACTATCACTGCTTCCTGCTCGAGCCGCACCTGTCGCAGGACGCGTACGTGACGAGCGCGCTGATCAAGCCGCAGCGCCCCACGATCGTCCATCACGTGATCCTGTTCGAAGCGGCCGGTGAGAACGCGACCGAGGCGCGGCAACTCAACGCGAAGTCGGGCGGGAACGGGTGGACCTGCTTCGGCGGGCCGGGCCTGTCCGAGACACATCCCAGCGCGAGCTCGGCGGACGTCGACCGGCTCGGCGTCCCGCCGTGGATCGCCGCCTGGGTCCCGGGCCACGCGAACAACGACCTGCCCGAGGGAACAGGCGTGCTCGTGCACGCGGGCGCCGCAATCGTGATGCAGGTGCATTACAACCTGATCCACAAGGCACAGCGCGACCGCTCGCGCGCCGTCCTGCGGTTCGCGCCGGCCGCGACGACGAAGCTCACGCCGCTCAACACGATCCTCGTTCCAGCGCCGGTGGAGCTCCCGTGCCCGCGCAACGTGCAGTCGACGCTGTGCTCGCGCGACGTCGCCGTGCAGCAGGAGATCAAGAAGTACGGCTACAGCGCGGCGCTGATCCCGTCAGGCCTGCTGTACATCTGCGGCAAGTCCCTCGCCGACTATCCGCAGTCGCCGTCGACCGTGAAGTCGTTGTCGACCTCGTGCGACCGGCGCGTGACCCGACCGCTCCGCATCTACGGCGTCGCCGGCCACATGCACATCCGCGGCTACGACATCCGGATCGAGCTCAACGGCAAGACCCTGCTGCACATCCCACGCTGGAACTTCCACTGGCAGGACGCGTACTACCTCGCGAAGCCGGTCGATGCGAACCCCGGCGACGTCATCCACGTCAGCTGCAAGTTCGACAACTCCGCGGTCAAGCAGCCGCTCGTCAACGGGCGTCTTTTGAAGCCGCGATATGTCCTCTGGGGCGAAGGCACGACGGACGAAATGTGCCTCGGTCTCCTGCAAGCAGCAGACCGCTAGAGGAGACGTGTCTTAGGGACTGTCCCTAAGACATGCCGCATCCGGGCGATAGCGGTGGCACTGGGTCCGTCCGCCTCGTACTCAGACCCCACCGAGTCTTCGCGCTAAGACAAGTGAAGCAGGCTTAGCGCGAGGCGAACCAATGCGCCGCGCGATCGCGACAGCAATCGCGCGTCCGCACTATCGAGACCCGCGGCCGACCGACCAAACGTCGCGTGAGGGCCGGGCCCTGCCCGGCCCTCACGCCGTACCTCAAGTTGATTCGCCGTCCAACGGCGAATCAACTTCTGGAATCTCGGTAGCCTCGCCCGACTCGTGCGGCGGGGCGCCCTCGTCGGCGCCCGGCTGCCCGCCGAAGTCGAGGCCGAGGGACTCGAGGTTGAGGCCGTCGCCGCCGTCGGAGTCGATCTCCTCGAGCGCGGCGAGCAGCTGCTCCTCCGTCGCCGGCCGCATGTACGCGGACGCCGGCACCTTGTCGGACGGGCCGATCTCGATCGTGCGGTAGCGCTTGAGCCCGGTGGCGGCCGGGATCAGCTTCCCGATGATCACGTTCTCCTTCAGCCCGAGCAGCCGGTCGACCTTGCCCTCGATCGCCGCGTCGGTCAGCACCTTCGTCGTCTCCTGGAAGGACGCCGCTGACAGGAAGGACTCCGTCGCGAGCGACGCCTTCGTGATCCCGAGGATCAGCGGCTCGAACGTCGCCTGCTCCTTCTTGTCCTTCTTGACGCGTGCGTTCTCGCGATCCAGCACCGTCTTGTCGACGAGCTGACCCGGCAGCAGGTCGGTGTCGCCGGCGTTCTCGATGCGCACCTTCTTCAGCATCTGGCGGACGATCAGCTCGACATGCTTGTCGTGGATCTCGACGCCCTGCGACTTGTAGACCTTCTGCACCTCCCCGACGAGATACAGCTCCGTGGACGTGTAGCCCTTGAGCCGCAGCAGGTCGGACGGGTTGAGGGAGCCCTCATGCAGCGGGTCGCCCGCCTCGACGTCCTGGCCGTGCGACACGAACAGGCGCGTGCGCCGGGGCAGCTGGATCGGCTTCGGCTCCTCGTCGTCCTTCGCGTCGTGCGGGTGGATCGTGAGCTTGGGGCCACGCTCGGTGTCCTCGATCTCGACCTTGCCGCTGACCTCCGAGAGCGTCGCCGCACCCTTCGGGTTGCGAGCCTCGAAGATCTCGACGACACGCGGCAGTCCGTGCGTGATGTCCGCACCGGCGACACCGCCCGTGTGGAACGTCCGCATCGTCAGCTGCGTGCCCGGCTCGCCGATCGACTGCGCGGCGATGATGCCGACCGCGTCGCCGATCTCGGCGATCGTGCCCGTCGCGAGGAAGGTGCCGTAGCACGACCGGCACACGCCGAACTCGCTCTTGCACTTGAGCACGGACCGCACGGGGAGCCTTAGCTCCTGCGCGACCTCGTCGTCCCCGAGCGACTCGATGATCTCCTCGAGCACCGGGAGCGTCAGCTCCTCGCCCTTTTCGGCCACGACGGTCTTGCCCGGCTTCCCACTCGCAAGCGGCTTGTGCACGTCTTCGGCGAGCGTTCGGCCGAGAATGCCCTTGTTGATGCCGTCGGCGCCGAAGATCGGGAGCTCGATGAACTCCTTCGTCTTGCAGTCGTCCTCGCGGATGATCACGTCCTGCGAGACGTCGACCAGACGCCGCGTCAGGTAGCCCGAGTCGGCCGTGCGGAGCGCCGTATCGGCACCGCCCTTGCGGGCGCCGTGCGTCGAGATGAAGTACTCGAGCACCGACAGACCCTCCATGAAGTTGGCCTTGATCGGGCGCTCGATGATCTCGCCCTTCGGATTCGCCATCAGGCCGCGCATGCCGGCGAGCTGGCGGATCTGCTTGGACGAACCGCGCGCACCCGAGTTGGCCATCATGTAGATCGGGTTC
>JBKOVW010000387.1:0-5076 GCA_046724095.1 Actinomycetota bacterium
AGCGACGAGCAGCTTGCGGTAAGGCTGCGGTTGTCCGAAGCCGGTGAGGAAGTTGAAGAGGTCCGCGACGTCTGCGCTGATCTCGGGGTCGGCGGTGAAGAGCCCGTAGTCCTCGTACGTCCGCGCGGTAAGGATGTTGTAGTTGCCAGTGCCGAGGTGGACGTAGCGGCGGAGCTGGTCGCCCTCGCGTCGCACGACCAGCGTCGTCTTCGCGTGAATCTTGAGATTCGGGTAGCCGAACACGACGTGCACGCCGGATTGCTCGAGCGACCGCGACCACCCGATGTTCCGGTGCTCGTCGAACCGCGCCTTCAGCTCGATGAGCGAGACGCTTTGCTTGCCGGCCTCCGAGGCCTCGATCAGCGCCGGGACGACCGGCGAATCCTCGCTGGTCCGGTAGAGCGCGGTCTTGAGTGCGAGGACGGACGGATCCTGCGCGGACGCCCTGAGGAACCCCTCGAAGCTGGAGACGAACGAGTCGAACGGGTGGTGCACGAGGATGTCGCCACGTTTGATCTCCGCGAAGAGGTCATCCGCGTCCACGGCCGACGCAAAGCGCGGGTGCACGACCGGGTACCACGGCTCGTCCTTGAGGTCGGGACGGTCGAGCTGCACGAGCTCCTGCAGCTCCGCGAGGTCGAGCAAGCCCGCGATCAGGTAGATCTGGTCGTCCGTCGCGCGGAGGCCGCGCTTCAGCCGGTCGAGCATCCGGGTCGAGACGGACCCGGATACCTCGACGCGCACGACGTCGCCGAAGCGGCGACGGCGCAGCTCGTCCTGCACGGCCTCGAGCAGGTCGTCGGCCTCGTCCGAGACCTCGAAGTCCGCGTCCCGGGTCACCCGGAAGGTGCAGCACTCGATGATCTCCATGCCGGGGAAGAGCCGCGGCAGGAAATGCCGGATCACGCGTTCGAGCGGGATGAAGAGCCCCCGATCGCCGATCGGGAGAAAGCGGGGTAGCAGCTCGGGCACCTTGACGCGCGCAAAGCGCTCGTCCCCCGTCTCCGGATCGCGGACGAAGATGCCGAGGCTCAGCGAGAGCGGCGAGATGTACGGGAATGGCTTGCCGGGGCCGACCGCGAGCGGCGTGAGGATCGGGAAGATCTCCGTCTCGAAGCGGTCCTCGAGCTCCTCGAGCTCTCGCTTGTTCGTGTCGTCGACATCGCCGACGACCACGCCGACTCCCTCGAGCGCCGGCCGGAGCTCGCGCTTCCACAGCTTCGCCTGCTCAGCGGTGAGCTCGAGCGTCTTCTCCCGGATCGCGGCGAGCGTCTGCTGGGCGGTCCGGCCGTCAGCCGAGCGCACGAGCAGGCCCGATTCCTCCTGGCCCATCAGGCCGGCAACGCGGACCTGGAAGAACTCGTCCAGGTTGGACGAGAAGTAAGCGCAGTTGCGCGACCGCTCAAGCAAGGGCAGTCCCGAGTCGGCGGCGCGCGCGAGGACGCGCGCGTCGTAGTCGAGCCAGGAGAGCTCCCGGTTGAGCAGTCGCGCCTCGTCGGTCACGTGAGCCGTCTCGGCGCGGGCCACGCTCCTATTGTTCCGGCACGAGCGCGCCCGTGGGTTACAGAGTTGTGACGTTCCGGTGTCAGGCGGCGGCCGGCAAGGCCTCGGGCACCTCCGGCGCGAAGGGCATCAGGCAGACACGGCCGCGTGAGCGGAGATAGTCCACGACCGCGTCGGCGTCCTTCTCGCACGGGAGCAGCGTCTTCCAGGAGGCGATGTGAGCGGCCCGGTGGACGTCGCCGCTCGCGATCGGCGCGAGGTGCTCTCTCGCAACCCAGCAGAAGACCTCGTCGCGGTTGAGCAGCTCGTAGCGATGCACGAGCGGGCGGAACGTCTCCGGCTCGCGTGCGATCCGCCGCGTCGGCCGCGCTGAAGTGACATCGCCGGGCGAGTACGGGTGCGCGGCGATGACCGCCGCGCGAAGATCGTTGGCCGCCTCCAGTGCGTCGACGATGCCGCAGTCGACGGAAAGGTGCTGGTCGAGCCCGAGCGCCAGCGCGTGGGCGGAGAGGTCGGGGTCGTCGCAGTTGTCCGAGAGCTCCAGACCCGGAATGACGACGAGCCCGTACTGCTCGCGCGCGCGCTCGGCCTCGGCGCGGATCTCCGTGACGTACGCGGGCCACGTCCATGGGTCGACGGCGTTCGGCATCGGGTCTTCGAGGCGCACGCTGTGATCCGTGACGCAGAGGACGTCGAAGCCGTGCTCGCCGTAGAGATCGATCAGCTCGGTCGGCGTCAGGTGCCCGTCGCTCCATGTTGTGTGGGCGTGCAGCTCGCAGAGCAACAGGCCGTTCATCTGCCCGAAGTGTTGTCCAAACGGGCAGGACCGGGGAGGCAATCCGGGGGCGATCCGGAGTCGAACCGGTGACCTCACGAATGGTCACCCCGGTGACGCCGGCCGCCACCGTACCGAAATCGGGCGGTTTCTCGTTGTCCTCTTGCGGAGATCAACTCCAGCAGGTCGACTAACCCAAAGGGAGGCAAGAGACAGCATGAGCATTCTCTGGATCATCCTTATCGTGGTCCTCGTGCTCGCGCTCCTGGGCTTCTTCTCGCGCGGCTACTGGTAACCACTAGGACCTAAAAGACCCGACTGATAGGCCGCCCGGCACTTGCCGGGCGGCCTTCGCATGGCGATCATGGCTAGGTGGACCAGGCCGCCGTCCTCCGCCAGCTGGAACTGGCCGACCGCGCCGACTCGCCCCGCCTCGGCGGCATGGCGCGCTCGCACGGCGTCGTCATCGTCAGCCAGCACTACTGGGCGTACGCAGGCACCGACGGCAGCGTGAAGGAAGGAGAGATGCCGCAGGCGCCGCGCGCGCTGCGCGCCGTACCGTTCGCGCGCGGGCTCGTGCGCCTCTTCGCGTCGCTCTCGCCCCTGTTCAAGCGCACGGGCGTTGCCCGCGGCCGCGAGCGCCTTTTCCTGATCGTCGCGATCGTGGCGCCCCTCCTGCTGGTCTTCACGCCGCATTGGGTCGGACTGTTCGTCGGCGGCGCGATCACCGTTGCGCTGCTCGGCTGGCTCCTGCGAGGACGAACGCTCTATCTGCACGGCGCCGAGCACCGCGCGATCGCCGCGGCGGAGGAGCGGCGGCTCGTCGACACGTGGAACGGCGTCGCGCGTCCCTCGCGCATCTCGCTTCGCTGCGGCACGAACTTCGCCGCCCTACTGATGCCCGTAGCGGTTTTCGGCGGCCGGTTCTGGCCGCTGCCGGCGACCGCGTTCACGCCGCTGGTCGTCTCCGTGCTCGCGCTGGCGCTGACGATGGAGCTCTGGTTGCTCGTGCAGGGCTCGCGCCGCGTCGCGCGCATCGTGCTGCTGCCCGGCCTCGGGTTGCAGCGCATCACGACGCGTGAGCCCGAGCTCGACGAGACGCGCGTCGCGCTGACGGCGGTGGCCTCCGTGCTCCGCCGCGAAACCGCGCACCGGTAGCCTCGGGGGCTTGAAGCCCCGCGAGAACAGCATCGAGGCACACGGCCTCGTCCGTGACTTCAAGAAGGGCCCGCGCGCCGTCGACGGCATCGACCTGCACGTCGATCCCGGCGAGATCTATGGCTTCCTCGGGCCTAACGGCGCCGGCAAGTCGACGACCGTCCACATGCTCACGACGCTCCTCCCGCCGACCGCCGGCACTGCGACCGTCGGCGGCTACGACGTGGTCAAGGAAGGGCCGCAGGTGCGAAAGACGATCGGGGCTGCGCTCCAGGAGGCGGCACTCGATCCCTACCTGACGGGCCGCGAGCACCTGCGCCTGCAGGCGACGATGCATGGGATCACCGGCGAGCAGCGCAAGCTCCGCAGCAACGAGCTGCTGACGCGCGTCGGTCTCACCGAGGCAGCCGACCGCAAGATCCGCGGCTACTCAGGCGGGATGAAGCGGCGGCTCGATCTCGCGCTCGCGCTCGTCCACTACCCTCGCATCCTGTTCCTCGACGAGCCGACGACCGGTCTCGACATCCAGAGCCGGACGGCGCTGTGGCAGGAGGTCGGCCGGCTCGCCAAGGAGGACGGCGTGACGGTGTTCCTGACGACGCAGTACCTCGAGGAAGCGGACGTGCTCGCCGACCGGGTCGGGATCATCGACCACGGTCACATCGTCGCCGAGGGCACGCCCGAGCAGCTGAAGGCTGAGATCTCGAGGTCGACGGTCGAGGCTGTGCCGGCCGACCTCCAGCAGAGGGGCGCAGTCGCAGCGGTGCTGGAGCGCTTCGGCACGCCGACGACCGCGTTCGGGCCGGAGAGCGTCGCGGTGCAGCTGGCCGCCACCGACGGCGACCTCGCGCAGATCGTGCGCGCGCTGGACGCGGAGAGCGTCCGCATCTCGCACCTCCAGATTCACGAGCCGACGCTCGACGATGTCTTCCTCGCGAAGACCGGGCGTCACCTCGAGGGCGCCGGTGAGGAGGAGAAAGAGCAGGAGCAGGCGGCGGCGGGTTGACGCAGGTCGCCGTCCTGCAGGCTGCGACGCTCGGGCGGCGCGCGGTCGTGCGCACCGCACGCCAACCGGCCAACATCGTCTTCCCGCTGATCTTCCCGATGCTGCTCTTCGCGGTGAACTCGGGCGGGCTCAAGGCGGAGACGCAGCTGCCGGGCTTCCCGACCGACTCGTTCGTGGCGTTCGCGATCGCCGTGCCGTTCATCCAGGGCGCTCTGCTTGCGACCGTGAACGCGAACGTCGAATTCGCGCGCGACATTCAGACGGGATTCCTCAACCGGCTCGCGCTGACGCCGGTGCGCGGGATCGTGCTTCTGCTCGGCCAGCTCGGCGGCCTGCTGACGATCGCGCTCGTGCAGGCGGTGTTCTATCTGCTCGTTGGCCTCGCGTTCGGCGTGCACCTCGAGACAGGCGTCGGCGGTGCGCTGCTGTTGCTCGTGCTCGAGGCGGTGATCGCGCTCGCCTTCGCGTCGTTCGGCTGCTGGGCGGCGCTGCAGACCGGCTCGACGGAGGCCGTGCAGGGACTGTTCCCCGTCTTCTTCGTCTTCCTGTTCCTGTCGTCGATGAACATCCCGCGGAACCTGATCGAGACGGACTGGTTCCGCTGGGTCGCGACGATCAACCCTGTCTCGTATTT
>JBKOVW010000269.1:0-4417 GCA_046724095.1 Actinomycetota bacterium
ACATCCCGGAGTACAGGCCGAACCGGGTGAGCAGGCCTGCGAGCATGGCGAAGAAGCTCGCGACGGTCATGATCAGGACGTCGCGGTTCGCCACGTGCGACAGCTCGTGGGCGAGCACGCCCTCGATCTCCTGCGGCTCGAGCCGCTGCCAGAGACCGCGCGTGACGGCGACCGCCGCATGCTTCGGGCTGCGGCCGGTCGCGAACGCGTTCGGGACGTCGGTGTCGATGACCGCGACGCGCGGCTTCGGCAGATCGGCCATCGCGCAGAGCCGCTCGATCATGTCGTGCAGCTCCGGCGCCTCGTCGCGCTCGACGATCTTGGCGCCCGCCGCTCGCAGCGCGAGCTTGTCGGAGGTGTAGTACTGGAAGAACGCCAGCGCGACGACGATGACGAGCATCGGCACGAGCCCGACGTTCAGGACCTGGAAGAGAATGACGGCGAAGACGACGTAGAGAAGGCCGAGCAAGGACGTCGTCAGCAACATCCGCAGCGACAGACCGGCGTCGCGCCCGTAGGACCTGCGTTTCATCGAGAATCGCTCTCCTTGGAGGCGAGGTTTACGAGGCGAATCGTAGCCATCCTGGTGGTCGCTGCGGCGGCGCTTAACGGGAGCGCAACCGCCCAGGCCGCGCTGCCGGCGATCCACGTCGTCGAACCGGGCGAGCCGCTGCCCGGCGCGATCGGCCTCTACGTGCCCGGCGCAGGCGCGACCATCAGCCGGGCGGGCACGATCGAGTCGCTGCGCCGCGGAAAGGTCGAGAACGCCCTCCTCGGCGGCAAGCCGGGCGGCAAGGTGCTCGCCGAGCTCAGGCCGGGGCCGGCGGCGGCGCCGGCGGTCTACGTCGAGCTGCCCCCGCCGGGAAAGCATCCCAACACGAAGCGATACCTGGTGTCGGTGGACGCGCCGGGCTACGTCGGGATCCTCACCTCCGGCTCGACCAACATCGACGGCCTCGTCTCGCTGCCCGACATCACGCAGACTGCCGTGGCGCTGGCGGACGGCAAGTCGCCGGACATCCGGCACGTGCCCGGCACCCGCGCCGACCTGCGCAGGCTCGACGAGCGCATGACGCGTGTGCATCACGCCCGGGGCTGGACGATGCTCGCGCTCGTCGTCACCTACGCCGCGCTCGTTGCGCTCGCGCCGACGGCGTCGGTCCTCGCCCCCGCCGCAGCGATCACGGCGTCCCTCGTCGTGTCGGCGCTCGGTGCGACACGGCTCTGGCTCGCGCTCGGCGCGATCGTGGCGTTGACCGTCGTCCTCGCGCTCGCCGCGTCGGCGCGGCGCCGGCTCATCCCCCACGCCGTCGCCGTCTTTCTCGTCGGCTATCTGATCGTCCTCGCTTTGTCGCCGGAGACGAACGCGCTCGCCATCCTCGGCGCGCGCCCCGACGGCGGCGGCCGGTTCTACGGGATCGGCAACCAGCTGGAGACGCTCCTGCTCGTCCCCGTGATCGCGGCGATTGCTGTCGGCGGCCTGCGGTGGCTCGTGCCACTCGGCGCCCTCGCGCTCGTCACGGTCGGGTGGAGCAAGGCAGGGGCCGATGGCGGTGGGGTCGTCGTCTTCGCTGCGGCTCTGGGAGTGCTGGCGCTCCGGCTCAGCCCGTCCGGGTTCACCTGGCGCCGCGCGGTGGTCGCCGGAGTCGCGGCCGTCGCCGTCGTCTTCGCGCTGATCGCCATCGACGCTGCGCTCGGCGGCTCGAGCCACGTCACCCACTCGGTCGGCAGCGGCTCGCTCTTCGGCGACTTCGCGCGCCGGATGCACCTCTCGTGGGCGTCCGTCACGCGTGCGTGGTACTCCGCTGCGCTGTTCGTCGGGTGTGCAGCAGTGCTCGTGTGGATCGCCGCGAGGAGGCCCCGGTATCCGAGCGTCGACGCGATGCTGCTCGCGCTCGTCGTCTCGCTGCTGGTCAACGACACGCCGGTCGACGTGATCCTGCTCGGGGCCCTCGGGTGCTTGGCTCTGCTCCGGTTCGAGTCAGTAGACTCGCGGCCCATGCGCCGCGCAGCCGTCCTCGCCGTCGTGTGCGTCGCCGCCGTTGCGGTGCTCGCCGGCTGCGGCAGCCAGGGCGTCACGACGCCGACGCCTCAGACGGTCGTCGGAACGGTCAAGCAAGAGGCGCCGGGGAAGGCGATCTTCATCGCCCAGGGGTGCGGCTCGTGTCACACATTTACGCCTGCCGGCCCTGAGGCCAAGGGGACGATCGGCCCCGACCTCGACAAACTGGCGCAGTACGCGCAGCAGGCGAACAAGCCGCTGCGGCAGTTCGTGACGGAGTCGATCGTCAAGCCGGAGGCATACGTGCAGCCGGGCTACCCACACAACGTCATGCCGAAGTCGTACGCGTCGTTGCCGGCCAACGACTTGAAGGACCTCGTCGACTTCCTCACCGCGCCGCAGGGCTGACACTTCCCGACGACTTCCCGCGCGTGGTCGAGGCGATCGCGTGCGACCTCGACCGGACGCTGATCGGCGAGGACGCGGTGCTCCGCCCGCGGACGCGCGCGGCCATCGCCGCGACGCGCGCCGCCGGCATCCACGTCGTCCTGGTGACCGGCCGCATGTTCCAGGCGGTGAGGCCGTATGCGCTCGAGGCCGGCCTCGACGATCCGGTTGTCTGCTACCAGGGCGCGGTCGTCGCCGAGCCGGTCAGCGGTCACTGGCTGCGCCACGTCCCGATTGCGCTCGAGCTCGCGCGCGAGGCGATCGCCGCGCTCGCGGACGAGGGCTTCAGCCCGAACTGCTACGTCGACGACGAGCTCTACGTCGCAGAGGTGACGCCCGAGGCAAGGCGGTACGCCGACTTCCAGCACCTCCAGCTCCACACGGTGGGCAACCTGCTCGAGTGGCTGCACGAGCCGCCGACGAAGCTCGTGGTGATCGACGACCCGGAGGTGCTCGACGAGCTGAAGCAGCGGATGCTCGACCGCTTCGGCGGCCGGCTGTACATCTCCAAGTCGCTGCCGTACTTCCTCGAGTTCGCGTCGCCGGACGTGACGAAGGCGGCCGGCCTCGATTTCCTGGCGGAGCACGTCGGCTTCTCGCGGGAGCGCACCGTGGCCTTCGGCGACGGGGAGAACGACATCGAGCTCGTCGAGTGGGCGGCCTACGGCGTCGCCGTCGCGAACGCGCACGAGCGCGTGAAGGAGGTCGCGGACTTCGTCTGCCCGCCGGTGGACGAGGAGGGCGTCGCTCAGGTGCTTGAGGCATTCTTGGCGCGATGATCGACCTCCGCGACGCCCGCGAGCGACCTGACGAACTGCGCGCCGCGCTCGCGCGCAAGGGCGCCGCCGAGCTGTTCGACGAGCTCCTCGCCGCCGACACGGCCGTGCGCGAGGTGCAGCCGCGCGTCGAGGAGCTCCGCGCAACGCGGAAGGTCAAGGGCAAGCCGACGCCGGAGCAGCTCACCGAGCTCGAGCGCGTCAAGGAGGAGCTGCAGCCGCTCGAGGCGCAGCTTGCGAACGCGGAGGCACGGCGCAAGGAGCTGCTCGAGCGGGTCCCGAATCCGCCCGACGAGGAGACGCCGGACGGCTTCACCGACGAGGACGCGGTCGAGATCCGGCGAGTCGGCGAGCCGCCGTCGTTCGAGTTTCCGGCGCGCGACCATCTCGCGCTCGCGGAGATCTACGGCTGGATCGACCTCGAGCGTGCCGCGAAGGTCTCTGGCGCGCGCTTTGCCTACCGCGTCGGCGACGTCGCGCTGCTCGAGCTCGCCCTGTACCGGTTCGCGCTCGACCGGCTGGTCACGCGCGGGTTCACGCCGGTCCTGCCGCCCGTCCTCGTCCGCGAGGAGGCGATGTACGGCACCGGCTTCTTCCCGACCGACGAGATGAACATCTACGGAGTCGAGCGCGACGAGCTGTACCTCGTCGGCACGTCGGAGGTGCCGCTCGCGGCGATGCGCAGCGGCGAAGTGCTCGAGGCCGACGAGCTGCCGCTGCGCTATGCGGGGTACTCGACGTGCTTCCGGCGCGAGGCGGGCGCCGCGGGCAAGGACACCCGCGGGATGTTCCGCGTGCACCAGTTCGACAAGGTGGAGATGTTCGTGTTCACGCGGCCCGAGTGGTCGCGCGACGAGCACGAACGGCTGCTCGAAATCGAGGAGGAGCTCGTGCAGGAGCTCGAGCTGCCGTATCGCGTCGTCAACATCGCCGCCGGAGAGCTCGGCGCGTCGGCGGCGAAGAAGTACGACATCGAGGCATGGTTCCCGGGACAGGACCGGTACCGCGAGATCACGTCGACCTCGAACACGACCGACTACCAGGCGCGGCGGCTCGGGATCCGCTACCGCGCCGACGGAAAGCAGCTCGTGCCGGTGCACACCCTGAACGGAACGGCCGTCACCGCGAGGGCCATGATCGCGCTGATGGAGAACTTCCAGGAGGAAGACGGCTCCATCCGCATCCCCGACGT
>JBKOVW010000408.1:0-6095 GCA_046724095.1 Actinomycetota bacterium
CGGGATGGTGATCTCCTCGCGGCCGCTCGTCGAGCTCGTGCCCGTGCAGCCGGCGGCGATGGCAGGCCGCCAGATGTGCCAGTGGGACAAGGACTCCTGCGCCGACGCCGGCTTCCTCAAGATCGACCTGCTCGGGCTCGGAATGCTGTCGGCGGTCGAGGACTGCGTCGAACAGATCGCCAGGCTGCGCGGCCGGCCGATCGACCTCTCACGGATCCCGCTCGACGACAAGGCCGTCTACGACGACATCCAGCGCGCAGACACCGTCGGCGACTTCCAAATCGAGAGCCGCGCGCAGATGCAGAGCCTGCTGCGCACTCTGCCGGAGAACCTCGACGACCTGACGGTGCAGGTCGCGCTCGTCCGTCCCGGGCCGATCCAGGGCAAGGCGGTGCACCCGTACATCGAGCACCGGCAGCGGCTGCGCGAGCACCCGGCGTTCGTCCCGCCCGTCGACCATCCGCTGCTTGCTGACTGCCTGCGGTCGACACTCGGCGTCGTCGTCTTCCAGGACCAGGTGCTCGAGGTCGCGATCGCGCTTGCGGGCTTCAGCGTGGGGGAGGCGGAGGGGCTGCGCCGTGCGATGAGCCGCAAGCGCTCGCACGACGCGCTCGAGGCGTACCGCGGCCGCTTCGTCACCGGAGCGCTGCGAAAGGGCGTCGACGCCGAGACGGCCGACATGGTCTACGACAAGCTCGTCGGCTTCTCGGGCTTCGGCTTCCCGAAGTCGCACGCGGCGGCGTTCGGGCTGCTCGCATACCAGTCGGCGTGGCTGCGGCATCACTACGCGCCCGAGTTCCTCTGCTCGCTGCTGAACGCGCAGCCGATGGGCTTCTACCCGCCGGCGACGCTTGTACGCGACGGCCAGCGGCGCGGCGTCGAGACGCGCCCGCCCGACGTGAACATCAGCGGCGCGAAGTGTGCGGTCGAGGACGGCGCCGTCCGCATCGGGCTGGACTACGTCAACGGCATCGGCGAGGACGACGCGCAGGCGGTCGTCGCGGAGCGCGAGCGCGGCGGCACGTTCCAGAGCGTGCGCGACCTCGCGCAGCGCACCCAGCTGTCCGACCACGGACTCGAGACGCTGATCGTCGCGGGTGCGTGCGACGGTTTCGCGCTGCCACGTCGCGAGCTGCTCTGGCAGCTGGGGCTCGTGCCGCGGTCCCAGACGGTCCCCGGCTCGGGCGGGGACGAGAAGCAGCTGGCGCTACCGCTGGAGCCGACCGCCGAGACGCCGAACCTGCCGCAGCCGACCGTCTGGGAGCGGATGCTCGCCGACTACCGGACGACGAGCCTCTCCGTCGGCGTCCACCCGCTGGAGCTGCTGCGGGCGCATCTGCCGGCGGGTGTCGTCTCGTCGCGCGAGCTCGAGGAAGCGCCGAACCGTGCGCAGGTGGCCGTCGCCGGGATGGCCGTCGCGCGGCAGCGGCCTGCCACCGCGAACGGCGTCGTCTTCATGCTGATCGAGGACGAGTTCGGCGCCGTGAACCTGATCGTGCCGCCGACCGTGTACGACCGGCACCGCGCGATCGTCCGCAGCGAGCCGCTGATCCTGGCGCACGGGCGCTTCGAGCGGATCGAGCGGAACAAGAACGTGCTCGTGCGCTCGCTCGAGACGCTCGGCCCGCTCGCCCGCGAGGTCTCACGGGAGACCGCAGTCGGCGCGAGCCTCCCAGGCGCCCACCACTTCGGTCACCGCTGACGAAATCTCAGCGTGCTTCGACCTCATCGATCCAACAGCGTGCGTCAGACGACCGCGCCGGCAAAGCCGGCGCGGTCTCTATGGTCGGCGCCGCAAGCGGCGCCTCAGCTCAGTACCCCGCCGGCTGGGAGCGCTGATGCGGTGTCGCGTGATGCTGACGGTCGAGGTTGAACGCGCTGTTGACGAGCGCGACGTGCGTGAACGCCTGCGGGAAGTTGCCGAGCTGCCTCCGCGACGCCGGATCCCACTCCTCGGCGAGCAGGCCGAGGTCGTTGCGCGTCGAGAGCACTCGCTCGAACAGCTCCTCGGCCTCGTCCATCCGGCCCTGTAGCGCGAAGTTGTCCGCGAGCCAGAACGTGCACGGCAGGAACGCCCCCTCACCGGCGGGGAGGCCGTCGATCTTCTCGCCCTCCGCGTCACCGGCATAGCGGTAGACGAAGCCGTCGGCATAGAGCTCGCGTTCGATGGCCGCGACCGTGCCGAGCATGCGCGAGTCGTCCGCGCGGAGGAAGCCCACGAGCGGCAGGACGAGGAGGCTCGCGTCGAGCCGCTTCGAGCCGTACGTCTGCGTGAACGAGTTGAGCTCGCGGTCGAACCCGCGCTCGCAGACCTCGCGTCGAATCTCCTCGCGCGCCGCGCGCCAGCGGTCGCCAGGCCCGGAGCGCCCGAACTGCTCGACCGCCTTGACGCCGCGGTCGAATGCCACCCACGCCATCACCTTCGAGTGCGTGAAATGCCGCCGCCCGCCGCGCACCTCCCAGATCCCGTCGTCGGGCTCCTTCCACGCGTTTTCGAGAAAGGCAAGCAGCCGCCGCTGCAGCGACCACGACTCAGGCGAGCGCTCGAGGTCGTGCACGCGCCCCTGGTGCATGGCGTCGAGCACCTCTCCGAACACGTCCAGCTGGAACTGCTCGCTCGCGGCGTTGCCCGCTCGCACCGGACCAGACCTTTCGTAGCCCGGCAGCCAGTCGAGCGTCATCTCCGTGAGGCGCCGCTCGCCGCCGACGCCGTACATGATCTGCAGCGCCGACGGGTCGCCGGCCGCCGCGCGCAGGAGCCACGTCCGCCACGCTGTCGCCTCCTCGAGGAACCCTGCGTTGATGAACGCGAGCAACACCAGCGTCGCGTCGCGCAGCCAGCAGTAGCGGTAGTCCCAGTTGCGCTCGCCGCCGATCCTTTCCGGCAAGGACGTCGTCGGTGCCGCGACGATGCCGCCGGTCGGCGCGTACGTGAGCGCCTTGAGGACGATCAGCGATCGGAGCACCGCTTCCTTCCAGGTGCCGTCGTACTCGCACTGCTCGACCCAGCTCGTCCAGTAGTCGACCGTGTCTTGCAGCGCCTGCTCGGGATCGATCCGCTTGGGCGGCTCCTCGTTCGACGGATACCACGTCAGCGCGAACGGGACGCGGTCGCCCTCACGCACGGTGAACTCGCCGATCGTGCGCATGTTCTCGCCGCGGTGCTCGACCGGGCTGCGAAAGCACAGCGCATCGGGGCCGGCGACCGCGGCGCGCGTATCGCCGTCGAGCCGCCGCATCCACGGCAGCGTCGAGCCGTAGTCGTAGCGGATCACGAGCTCCGAAGACATCTCGACCTCGCCGGCGACGCCCTCGACGATGCGGACGATGTCGGGAGCGTCGCCCCGCGGCGGCATGAAGTCGAGCACGCGCGCCTTGCCACTCTCCGTCTCCCACTCGGTCTCGAGGATCAGCGTCTTCTCGCGGTAGCGGCGACCGGGCGACCAGCCGTCGGCTCGCGGCGCGATCAGCCAGCGGCCGTGGTCCGTCGTGCCGAGCAGCGCAGCGAAGCACGCACCCGAGTCGAAGCGCGGGAAGCAGGCCCAGTCGATCGAGCCGTCACGGCCGACCAGCGCGGCCGTCTGCAGGTCGCCGATCAGGCCGTAGTCCTCGATGCGCGCCATCAGCGGTCTTCGATCTCCAACGCGAAGCGGCGGAAACGTTTCAGCACGGCGCGGTTGAACGCTGCGGTGTACTCGTCAGCCGTCTCGTCGTCGAGCGTCGACGCGAAGTTGTCGCGGAGATCGGCCAGCACCTCGGTGCCCGTCTCGACGAGGTCGACGTAGTCGCCGTAGCGCTCCTCCGCCTCGTTGCGCTCGGCCCGGCTGTACGAGCGCTCGGCTGCGATGCAATCGTCGATCAGGCCGCGGTTCTCGCGCTCGAACAGAGCGAGCTGTCGGTCGATGACGTCGGCGAAGCGTGCACGCCGGAGCCTCACGTCAGCTCCCCGTACAGCGCCAGGTGCGCTGCGGCTGCGGCGTCCCACGTGAGCGTGTCCCGCGCGCGGCGGGCGCCCGCGCGGGCGGCGTCGAGGTTCGCCGGATCGTCGAGCAGCGTCCGTGCGGCCGTGGCAAGCGCATCGACGTCGCCCGGCGGGACGACGCGTCCCGCGTTGAATCGCCGGATCGGCTCCGCGATGCCGCCGACGTCGTAGGCGACGGCGGGCACGCCGGCACCGAGCGCCTGCAGCAGCGCGCCGCTCTGATCGAGCTCCGGGCGGTACGGGAAAAGGGCGATAGTCGCCTCGCCGAGCGCGCGCTCCACCTCGCGCTGCGGCAGGTAGCCGAGGCGCCACTCGGCGACGTCTCCGGCCTCTTTGCGGTAGCCGTTGACGGGCTCGAGCGGGTCGCCGGCCACGAGCAGGCGCACCCCGTCGATCCGCTTCGCCGCGGCGATCGCGTCGCCGAGCCCTTTGTACGGCCGGATCGTTCCGAGGCACAACAGCGTGTGCCCGTCGTCGGCCCGCGGGGGATCGCTCGGAAAGACCGGATGCGGGATCACGGTGGCGTCGACGCCGAGGTCGGCGAGCACCTCGCGTCCCTGCTCGCTGTGCACGACGACGCGGTCGAACCGCGACAGGAGCGTGCGCCAGAGCGAGAGCTTGCGCGCCGTGCGGCGCGGCAGCAGGTCGTGCGCCGTGAAGACGGTCGGGACGCGGCTGCGCAGCAGATAGCGGTCGAGCTCGGGCGCGGCGAGCCATTGGAAATGGAGCACGTCGGGGCGCCGGCGCAGCAGCGCGAGCATTCCCGGCGTGTGCTCGAGCGCCTTGACCGGCAGACGGAGGCGCGAGCGTCGGAAGAGGCGCGACGAGAGCGGGTAGAACGACTCGCTGCGCTCGTAGGCCGCCGGCTCCGGAATCTCACCGAAGCGAAAGCGGGACGTGACGAGCTCCACGTCGGCGCCTGCTCGCGCGAGCGCGGACGCGAGCGCGTGGTCGTACGCGGGCGTGAACGCAGGGGGATCCGCGAGCGCGACGCGCATGCGCAGTACAGTAGAGCGCCTGCTCGTCCGGACCTGGAACATCTTCCACGGCAACACGAAGCCGCGGGGCCGGAAGGCGTACTCCGAGGAGCTCGTACGGCTTGCAGCCGCCGACCGGCCGGAGGTGCTCTGCCTGCAGGAGCTCTCGGTGTGGTCGCTCGTGCACCTCAGCGAGTGGAGCGGGATGAGCGCCGTCACCGACGTCGCGCGGCGGCCCCTACCGCTGCTCGGCGAGCTTGCACGCACGCTCAGCGAGCTCGACTCGCGGCGGTTCCGGTCGGCCGTGACCGGCCAGGCGAACGCCGTGCTGCTCGCGCCCGAGCTGACAGTCGCGGAGCACCGGCGGATCGTCCTGAACCCCTTCCGCTTCCGGCGCGCGCAGGCGCGGCAGCTCGGCCTGTCCATCGGCGATCGGATCTACTGGGCGAAGGAACGCCGCGTCTGCCAGGCGCTGCGGATCCGGCGCCGTGGCCGGACGCTCGTCGTCGCGAACCTGCACGCGACGGGGCACGCGCTCGACAAGCGCATCCCCGACGCCGAGCTGCTCCGGGCCGCGGTCTTCGTCGACGGCTTCGCGCTTCCGGGCGAGCCGGTCCTGCTGTGCGGCGACTTCAATCTCACGGTGCGCAATTCCCGTACGCTCCCCGACCTCATGACCGCCGACTGGGGCTTTGCCGGCGCGACGCCGACCGGGATCGACCACATCCTCGTCCGCGGCCTGGCGGCCGGGCCGCCGCAGGTCTGGCCCGTCGAGCGGCGCACGCGCGGCGGCCGCGTGCTTTCCGATCACGCTCCGGTCGATCGGGAGGTCGAGTGACGCACGAGGAAGCCCGCGCGCTCTTTCCCGTGCTCGACCGCTACGCGTACCTGAACGCGGGGACGCTGGGGCCGCTCGCACGCCCGACCCTGGAGGCGATGGAGCAGCGGGCGAGCTACGACCAGGAGCAGGGGCGCGGCGGCCGCGCGTGGTTCGACAGCATGCTCGAGCTTCGCGTGCGCGTCCGGCAGAAGATCGCGAACCTCGTAGGCGCCACCCTCGAGGCGATTGCGCTGACGGGCTCGACGACGGACGGCTGCAACGTCGTCGTCGCGGGGCTCGGGCTGCAGCCGGGCGA
>JBKOVW010000053.1:0-5788 GCA_046724095.1 Actinomycetota bacterium
TCCGGCGCGGCGAGGAGGCGGTCGCGCGGACACCGGAACAGCTCGCGGTCCTGCGCGAGGCGGGCGTGGTCGACGCCGGCGGCGCCGGCCTGCTCGAGCTCGTCCGCGGCCTCGCGGCCGCCGTCTCGGGCGAGCCGCTGCCCGAAGCGCCGCCGGCCCGCAAGGAGCTGGGCGTCGAGGCGATCCACCAGGAGCTGTCGCGCTACCGCTACTGCACGACGTTCCTGATCGAGGGAGCCGGCCTCGATGCCGACGCGATCGAGAACGAGCTCGAGCAGCTCGGGGACTCGCTGCTCGTCGTCGGCGACCAGGAGGCCCTGAAGGTGCACGTGCACACCGACGAGCCGGGCCCGGCGCTCACGGTGGGGACCGTGAGGGGCGTCATCGACCGCGTCGAAATCGCGAACATGCACGAGCAGACGGTGCAGCGCGAGGAGCGCCTACTCGAGGCGGTCCCCGACGCGCCGCCCGCGCAGAGCGCCGTCGTCGCCGTCGTCGCGGGCGACGGCAACCGCCTGCTGTTCGAGAGCCTCGGCGCGATCAGGATCGTCGAGGGAGGCCAGACGATGAACCCGTCCACGGCCGAGCTCGTCGACGCCGTCGCGGCGGCCGACGCGGAGGAGGTGATCCTCCTGCCGAACAACTCCAACGTGATCCTCTCGGCCGAGCAGGCGGCGGGCCTGGCGACGAAGCCGGTGACGGTCGTGCCCACCGACTCGATCCAGGCCGGGCTCGCCGCGATGGTCTCGTTCCTGCCGGAACGCTCGGCGCGGGACAACGCCGGAGAGATGTCTGAGGTGCTCCAAGGCGTCGTGACCGGTGAGGTGACGATCGCCTCGCGCGACGCCGACCTGAACGGCGTGTCGGTGACGAAGGGCCGCTGGTTGGGGCTGGCCGACGGTGAGGCGGTTGCGGTCGGCGACGCATTCGACGAGGTCGCGGAGCAGGTGGCGGAGTCGCTGCTCGCCGAGCCGCGCATGCTGCTCACCGTCCTGACCGGAGCCGACGCGCCCGATCTCGATGCCCTCCTCGAGGGGATCCGCGAGCGCCATCCCGAGCTCGAGCTCGACGTTCAGGCCGGCGGGCAGCCGCACTACCCACTCCTCCTCTCCGCGGAATAGGCTCCCGCGGGTGTCCGAGCCGATCCGCCTCCTGCTCGTCGAGGACAACGAGGTCTTTCGGGAGGCGCTCGAGCTCCTGCTCGCGCTCCGTTCCGACATCGTCGTCGTCGCGTCCGTCAGCGACGGCTCGGCCGCGGCCGATGCCGCGCGCGAGCACAGGCCCGACGTCGTGTTGATGGATTACCGCCTGCCCGGCATCGACGGCGTGCAGGCGACGCTTGCCGTGCGCGAAGCGGCGCCCGACGTCGCGGTCGTCTGCCTGACCGCGTCGGCGAACCTGCGCGAGGTCGACGCGCTCTACGAGGCCGGCGTGGTCGCGTGCCTCTCCAAGGACCAGGAGCTGGACGAGATCGTCGAGGCGATCCGCCGCGCGGCCTAGTGGAGCTGACGGCGCAGAACACCGCGATCGTCCTCGACTCGACCGCCGACTTCCCCGAAGCTCAGGAGCGTTTCCCGAACTGGCGGGTCGTCCCACTGTACGTCCTCTTCGGCGATGAGAGCTACCGTGACTACGTCGAGCTTGCGCCGCCCGAGTTCTACGCGCGGCTGCGCACGTCGGAGCAGCTGCCGACGACCTCGCAGCCGACGCCGGGCGACTTCCTGCGCACGTACGAGGAGCTCGCCGCCTACGACCGCATCTACTCGCTGCACATCTCGGCTGCGCTGTCGGGCACGTACCAGAGTGCGGCGACTGCGGCCGCAGAGATCGGCGACAAGGTGCGGACGGTCGACTCGGAGAGCGCGTCGGCGGCGATCGCCATGCTCGGGATGGCGATTCAGACACGGCTCGTGTCTGGCACGACTGACGAGGACATCGGGGCGCTGATCGACCGCTACCGGCGGGACGCGCACCTGATCTTCACCGTCGACACGCTGGAGTTCCTCCGGCGCGGCGGCCGGATCGGGCGTGCGAGCGCGTGGGCCGGGCAGCTGCTGCACGTGAAGCCGATCCTCACGATCGAGCGCGAGGTCGTCCCGCTCAAGCGCGTGCGCGGCAACCAGAAGGCGATGCAGGAGTTCGTGTCGGCGTTCACCACGACGACGCACGACACCCCGACGCTCAAGGTGGGCATCGCCCACGCGGACGCCCCCGAGCGCGCGACGCAGCTGGAGAAGATGGTGCACGCCGAGCGGCCGCAGGCCGAGATCGAGGTGGTGACGACGCTCGGAGCGGTCGTCGGCACGCATGCAGGTCCCGGCACCGTCGGCTTCTTCTGGTTCGATGACGCGGAGTGACCGTCGGGTTCGCGGGCGAGGACGTCGGCGCGTGGCCGCGGCCGCGCCTGTTTCCGCGGCCTGAGGCGCTCGCGCGCTCGGTCGAGACGCTGCCGGGCGTCGGGCCGGCGGTGAAAAAAAAGCTGGAGCGGCTCGGCCTCGGCACCGTCGGCGACCGTCTGGAGCACCGCCCGTTTCGCTACGAGCAGCCGGTGGACGAGCTGCGCATCGCCGAGCTCGGCGGGGAGGACGAGGTCGCGATCCGCGGCGAAGTGCTGTCGGTGTCGAAGCGGCGGCGCGGCCGGCTGCAGATGCTGACCGCCCGTGTCTCCGACGGCAGCGCGACGATCTCCGCGACCTGGTTCAACCAGCCGTGGCTCGAGCGGCAGCTGCAGCCGGGCACGGCGGTCAGGCTGCGCGGACGGCAGGGCAGGTACGGCTTCGACGTCCGCAGCTTCGACATCGGGAACGGGCAGGCGACCGCCGACTTCGCTCCGGTCTACCCGGCGAGCGAGGAGATCACCGCCAAGAAGCTGCGCGAGCTCGTCGGAGCCGCTCTGCCGCTCTCGCTGGCCGACCCGCTCCCGGCCGGCCTGAAGCAGTCGGAGGCGCTGCCGCCCCGTGTCGACGCGCTCTGGGCGCTGCACCGGCCGCGCTCGCTCGAGGAGGCCGAGACGGGCCGTCGGCGGCTCGCGTTCGACGAGCTCCTGCTCCTGCAGGTCGGGCTCGCGCTGCAGCGGCGCGAGCGCGAGCAGGAGGTCGCTCCCGAGCTCGCGCCGCCGGGCGAGCTGGTCGCGCGCTACCGCGACGTGCTGCCGTTCGTGCTGACCGAGCACCAGGAGCGCGCGATCGCCGAGATCGACGCCGACCTCGAGCGGACCGTGCCCATGCAGCGACTGCTGCAGGGCGACGTTGGCTCCGGCAAGACGGTCGTGGCGCTGTACGCGCTGTTGCGGGCGGTCGAGTCCGGGCGCCAGGGAGCGCTGATGGCGCCGACCGAGACGCTCGCCGAGCAGCACTTCCTCACGCTCGACGAGCCCTGTCGCACGCTCGGGGTGACGTGCGCGCTGTTGACCGGCTCCGTGAAGCACGACGTCAACTCCGACATCGTCGTCGGCACGCACGCACTGATCCAGAAGGGCGTCGAGCTACCGAACCTCGCCGTGGCGGTCGTGGACGAGCAGCACCGCTTCGGGGTCGAGCAGCGCCGCGCGCTCACGGAAGGCCGCACACCGCACGTCCTGCATATGACCGCGACGCCGATCCCGCGCACGCTCGCCCTGACGGTGTACGGCAACCTCGCCGTGTCCGAGATCGCCAGGCCGCCGGCGAACCGCAAGCCGATCATCACCGCGTGGGTGACCGAGGAGAAGAGCGCCGACGCGTACTCGCGGCTGCGCAAGCACCTCGACGACGGGCGTCAGGCGTACGTCGTCTGTCCGCTGATCGAGGAATCGGAGACGAGTCAGGCGCGCGCCGCCGAGGCCGAGGCCGAGCGGCTGCGCCGCGCGGAGCTGCGCGGTTACCGCGTCGGCCTGCTGCACGGGCGGTTGCGCCCGGCGGAGCGTCGCGAGCTGATGGCGCGCTTCAAGGCGCAGGAGCTGGACGTGCTCGTGGCGACGACGGTGATCGAGGTCGGCGTCGACGTCCCGAACGCGACCATCATGATCATCCAGGAGGCCGACCGCTTCGGGCTCGCGCAGCTGCACCAGCTGCGCGGGCGCGTCGGGCGCGGAGCGGAGCAGTCGTACTGTCTCTTGATCTCGCGCGCGCGCGAGGAGCTGACCGACACGGCGGTTGCGCGGCTGGAGGCGCTCGTGCGAACGACGGACGGGTTCGAGCTGGCGGAGGTCGACCTCGAGCTGCGCGGCGGCGGCCAGCTGCTCGGCACGCGTCAGTCAGGCCTGACGGACCTGAAGTTCGCGCACCTGCGCAGGGATCGGCCGCTGCTCGAACGGGCGCGCACGCTGGCGGACGAGCTCGTCGACGTCGTCGGGCCGCTCCGCGACGACGTCGAGCGGGTGTTCGAGGGCAGGGACCTGTCCGCCGGCTGAGCCCGTAGGGAGGAGGTGAACCGGCGGGAGTTCCTCGCCGCCGCGGCGGCGGCGCCGTTTTCGCTGCGCGCCAGGGCAGTGCAGCGGCCGCTCGCGCTCGTGACGGCCGATCTGGAGTCTGCGATCGTCGTCGTCGATCCGTACGCGGGGCGCGTGCTGCGCCGCATCGCGACGCGGCCGGATCCGCGCAGCATCGAGCGGGTGGGGGAGACGGCGGTCGTCGCGCACACCGCGACGGGCGAGCTGTCGCTCGTCCGCGGCTTCGCGGTTCGGCACGTCTTGCGGGGGTTCGGCGAGCCGCGCTACACGGCCGGCTCGCCGGACGGCCGCTACGCGTACGTGACGGACTCCCGCCGTGCCGATCTGGCCGTGGTGGACGTCGTGCGTGCGCGCGTCGTCGCCCGCCTGCATCTCGGCGGCTGGCCGCGACATGTCTCGATCGACGCCGCCGGCCGCACGCTCTGGGTCGCGCTCGGTACCGCCGCCCGCGACCTCGCTGTCGTCGACGTGACACGCCCCGTCCGTCCACGGCACGTTGGCACGATCCGCCCGCCGTTTCGCCTGCACGACGTGGGCTTCGTGCCAGGCACGAGACGTGTCTGGGTCACCTCCGGGGATCGCGACGAGCTGGCGATTCATGACGCCCGCACCGGACACGTCCTCCGAACCCTCGCCGCGGGCTCGCCGCCGCAGCACGTGACGTTCGACAGGGGACGCGCGTTCGTGACGAGCGGCGAGGACGGGACGCTCCGCGTCCACGACCTGAACGGCCGGCTGCTCCGCACGACCACGATCCCCGTCGGCTCGTACAACATCCAGCGCGGGCCGGGGCGCATCCTGACGCCCTCGCTCGCGCACGGGACGCTCTGCGCGCTCGACGCCACCGGCGACGTCATGCGCCGCATCAAGGTCGCCGGCTCCTCGCACGACGCCTGCTTCGCATAGTCCTACGCTTAGGGCCATGACTGCGGCGGCCCTGCTCAGCGTCCTCGCCCTCGCGAGCCCGCACGGCTGGACGGTGGCGCACGCCCGCCACGTCCTCACCGCGCACACATACGGGGTCGTCGACACGACCCAGCCCGACCAGCCTCGCTACGAGTTGAAGCTCTATGCGCGCTCCCTCCACCGCAACTTCGTCTACTACGGCGACGCCCTCGACACGCTGACGAACACGGTGGTCCGCGTCTACTTCCGCTTCCAGCGCCCGGGCCGCATCGTCGGCTTCCGCGGCCCGGTCGCCGACACGTCGCAGCCGTTCTTCCCGATCCGCGCCGCCTTCTACTACGCGTGGTACCCGGAGGCCTGGTGGCGCGACCCGGTCTTCCCCTACAGCCTGTTCCACCCGTCGCTCGACTACTACAGCGCCGTCGACGCGCGCGTCGTCCGCGATCACACCGA
>JBKOVW010000231.1:0-6068 GCA_046724095.1 Actinomycetota bacterium
ACTCTGGCCGCCGCTGACGTCGGTCTGATCCTGCGCAAAGCGGTCGTGTCAGTCGGAGATCCGATGACGGTGTGGGGATCGTGCTACGGGATGCCCGTCTACCTGGCGAGTGATGCGTACGCCAAACGAGCGCGCATCTACGAAGACAGCCCAGTTGTGGCGAAACCCCCGACAAGTCGCGCGTTCCGGCTTCTGGGTCGGATGGTCTGCACCCGCCGCATGCACTACGTGGGCCGCTACCCAAACGGCGACTGGTCGTCGTGGAACGGCTACCTCAGATTTCGCGTGCCGCGCGTTGCTCCCGGGACCTATCAGCTGGTTGTCTACTGCGATCCATGCCATCGAGGACGCGGCGGGACGCTCATCATCAACAACTGGCTTTGGCGCGGGTCAAAGCGCGTTGGCGCAACGGCATTGAGCATTCAGCCTTGACTCGCGCCGGGCGCTGCCGGAGCGCCGATCGAGTGAGAGTTCCGGGACTCGGTCGCAGGCGTACGCTTTCGGCGTGAAGGACCGGGTCTTGGACTTCGACCCGCTCCGACAATTCGTGGGCGTCCTCTTGCAGCAGGGTCGCGTCCAGGTCGATGCGGACAGCGGCGAGTACGAGTACGTGCGCATGCGCCGATTCCCGCTCGCGATCCTGCAGAGCCTCGACCGGGCGCTCGGGTTGGATCTGTTCGAGCCGGCGAATACGACTGCGCCGACGCAGGCTCGCGCCGCTCCGGACTGGTCGGGCGGATCGTCGCACGATCCCGGCATCACTCTGCTCGAGCTCCTCGAGTACGCTGCCGATCAGCTGTCGGCGTACGCCGATCAGGTCGCCGCCGAAGCGCGGGCTCAGACGCTGCGGCGAGGCGCGGTCGCCGCCGGAACGGTCATTCTCGTTCTTACATGGTGGTGTCGTCGATCGCGTGCGTAAAGCGGGATCGCGCAACTCTTCGTACCTACATGGAGACGACCAGAGAGATCTCTGCTCGCCGGCACATTCGTAGGCCGCGCTCGGGCTCTTGATCCAGCACGATCCCAGCGGCGACGCCCGCCCTGCGCCTTTCCGCGCGCGCGACCGTGACGTGAAAGCCGGCTTCACGCAAGCGCTCGACCGCAGCCTGCCTGCGTTGTCCGACCACCCACGGCGGCGTAAGCAGCCGCGCGGGTGAGCAGGTGACGAGGCCGCCGATACCGCCGCATTGGACGGCGACACGTCTCGTCGCGTGGCTTCTGCCGGACCCGATCGTGAGCGCGACTCCGTAGCAGCTCCATGGATTTCCGAGCTGTTCGACCCCGCCCGTGTGATCAGGAGGGATCGCATCATCGACCCGAGCCGGACCGCAGCGCCTGCCTTGCCACGTTTCCTGCAGCGGCACGAGGTACGGCGGTCGATCGAAGACCTTCGGGATAGCCCTGCCACGAGCCGAGCTTTGCGACCGAGCCCGTGAGCTTCTCGATCCGGACGGTCGACGCCGCGTCAGCCGGTGGCCGGCCGACACCGCCGCATCCGGCCACCAGAGCACAGCCACCGACGATCGCCGCGACACGACCGGTCACACGGCTAAGCGTAATTCCGCGGTAGAGTGGATCGAGTGCTGCGCATCGGCTCGATCGTGCTTCGCGTGGACGATCTCGAGCGCCAAACCGAGTTCTGGGAAGCGGCGCTCGACTACGTCCGACGTGACGAGACGAGCGACGACTTCGTGCTGCTCCGGCCGAAGGATGGCGCCGGCCCGAATCTGTCGCTCGACAACGTTCCGTCGAAGGTCCAGATACCTCCACGCCTTCACCTCGACCTGTACACGCAGGACCAGCAGGCCGAGGTCGATCGGCTGAAGGCGCTGGGCGCGACCGAGGTGCACTGGGACAAGCTGCCGCCCGATGCCGACTACGTGATTCTCGCCGACCCTGAGGGCAACCGTTTCTGCGTCGTCGACGTCGGGCGGGAGACGTAGCGAGATGTACTCTCGGTTCAAGCGGCTGCTCGAGTTCCTCGGACTTCGATCATGCGATCACGTTTGCGGCGACTTTCCGATGGAGGACCCACCCGACGCCTTCGTACGGGAACCCCGCTGCCCAAGCCCGATGGCACCCAGCGGCGCGATAGCGCTTGACCTTCCGGACCTGAATCAGTAGCTACCGTCATGGCGTTGCTCGGACTGCTGGCCGTCGCCGCGCTGCTGAGCGGGCCACGCACGCAGACGACGGAGGTCGTCCGCTGGAGCCCGCTCACCGCGAGCGGCACCGTCAAGGCCACGCTGAAGGTGCGCGACGTCGGCACCGGCGACTGCGTCGATACGTACACGACGGCCGGCGACATCGCCTACCGCTGCGGCCGCGGCAACGCCCTCTACTTCCCGTGCTGGAGACAAGGCCCGAACCCGACCGATTACGTGCTCTGCGCCGGGGATCCGTGGACAACGACGGTGAGACGGCTTCGCAGCCCGGGGCTCCTGCTCTATCCCGGCGTCACCTATCTCGACGACCCGTACGCTCCGTGGGCGGTCGAACTGACGAGCGGCGAGCGGTGCCGGCTCGTCCAGGGAGCCCACGACGCGGTTCACCGAGGCGCACGCATGTACGTCGTCGACTACGGCTGCGACAAGCGGAACCTCGTCCTGCTCCGCGGTGTCCGGCGGGGGCGCGTCTGGCGAATCGGTGCAGCGCGCTACCTCGGACTGCGCCGCGGCTACGAGCTGCTGGGCGAGCGCGCGATCCGGCGAGCCTTTTTCGGCGGCCTCCCGCCCGTGCTGGATCGCCAGCGCAGGCTCGCCGCGCAGGCGGTGGCCGCAGCGAGACGCGTCCTCCAGCGCGGCCATCGACGTGCGCACCTCGACCTGACGTGGGTGCGGCTCACGCTGCCCGACGCGACCTGGGCGTACGTCATCTTCAGCTCAACGGGCGGGAAAGGGTGGTTTGCACTTCTCCGCCGCGAGCATGGAGCGTGGCACGACGCATCGGTCGAGCGGCCGTACTGCAAGCGACTGCCCGTCTCTGTGCAGCGCCAGCTGTTCCTGCGGCCGCACGCCACGAAAGACACGCTCGCCCCACCCGGCGAGCAGCGCTGCTAGCGATCGGTTCGGCGCCTGGGCGGTGGCGAACCACGGCTTCGACCGCACGACGTAAGGACACGTCTAGGGTCTGACCCGGGACGTGTCTGAACCTGTTCTGACCCTACGCGAGCTCAACCGCGCGCTGCTCGCGCGCCAGCTCCTGCTCGAGCGGCGCAAGCTCGGCGTGCAGCAGGCCGTCGAGCGCCTGTGCGCGATCCAGGCGCAGTGGCCGCAGTCCCCGTACATCGGTCTCTGGTCGCGCCTGAGCGGCTTTACGAAGGAACAGCTCACGCGTGCGCTCGCGCAGCACCGCGTCGTCAAGACGCAGCTCTTCCGCATCACGTTGCACATCACGAGCGCGCGCGACTACCCGTATTTCTTCTCCGTCTGGGGCCCTGCGGCGCGCGACCGCACGCCGGGCGTCACGAAGGAGAAGCTCGAGGAGCTCACCCGCCGCGTTCGGGCGGTCGCGCTGAAACGCGATCTCACGCAGGACGAGGTCGAGGAGCTCGCCGCCGAGGAGATGGGCTTTCGCTGGCGCACGCGGACCCTGACGCCGCTCGTCCACCTGCCGCCGGGCGGCACGTGGAGCCATTACGGCCGGACGCAGCTGCGCGCCATGGAGTCCGTCCTCGGCGTCGAGCTGCCCCCGCGCGAAGACGGCGCCGAGCGTCTCGTGCGCAGCTACCTCGCGGCGTTCGGGCCTGCGACCCAGGAGGACATCCTCCGCTTCGGCGGCCTGCGCGTCGGCGACATCCGCGCCGGTCTCGGCCGCGTCGAGCTGCGCCGCTTCCGCGACGAGCGCGGCCGCGCGCTGCTCGACGTTCCGCGCGCGCCGCTACCCGACGCGGAGACGCCGGCGCCGGTGCGCTTCCTGCCGAAGTGGGACTCGTCGATCCTCGCGTACGCACCACCCGAGCGCACGCGCATCCTCGCCGAGAGATTCCGCCCGACGGTCATCCGCAAGAACGGCGACGTCCTCCCGACCGTGCTCGTCGACGGCTTCGTCTCCGCGACGTGGGACGTCGGCACCAAGCGCGACTTGACGATCACGCCGCTCCGCAAGCTGACGAAGCAGGAGCGCGCCGCAATCGACGCCGAGGGCGAGCGCCTTGTGGAGTTCTTCCGCAGCTAGCGCTCGACGCGCGAGCCGCCGACGATCGCGTCGCGCCCGTCGTCGTAGCGCACCCACGCCTTGCCGCCGCCGTCGTAGTCCGGTGACCAGACGATCAGCGTCGCGTCCTCGCCCGCGACGCGCACGCGCTCCGCTCCCTCCGGCTGCGCGCCGCGCCACACGACGACGAACGGGTTCTGCTCCCACTCCCGCCCGATCGTCGTCTCGTCGGTGTGGCCCGGGAGGACACGCGTCTCGGGCGGGAGCTTCATCAGCACGTCCATGACGGAGCTCCGCACCTGGTCGAGGTTCCCGCCGCCGACCGAGTCCTTGAACAGCGTGTCGCCCGTGAACACGGCCTCGCCGTTGACGACGAATGCGATCATGTCGTCGGAGTGGCCGGGGGTCGGCAGCGCCTCGATGCTGAGCCCGCCGACCTCGACGGCATCCGTCCGCACGGGCAGCCCGAGATCGCGCTCGTGGACGACGTGGTCGTGGTGGGAGTGAGTCCGCAGGACGTAGCTCGGCTGCACGCCCCAGCGCTCGGCCGCGGCGAGCAGCGGCTTCACGTCGGCGCCCGAATCGACGAAGACCGCCGCTCCGCCCTCCTCGTCCGCGACGAGATAGGCATTCGACAGCCAGTCGGGGTGCATGCTCCGTTCGACGAGCACGGCGGTACGCTACCCGGACACCTGCGACGAGGAGGAGCTCGATGGGCCTGCTGTCCCGAACCGGCGAGATCATCAAGGCGAAATGGAACGCGCTGCTCAACCGCGCCGAGAACCCGAGCGAGACGCTCGACTACTCGTACGAGAAGCAGCTCGAGTCGCTGCAGAACGTCAAGCGCGGCATCGCCGACGTCGTGACGGCCAAGAAACGGCTGCAGATCCAGACCCAGCAGCTCGAGCAGAACGTCGTCAAGCTCGATACGCAGGCGCGCCAAGCGCTCGCCGCCGGCCGGGAGGATCTCGCCCGCCAGGCGCTCGAGCGCAAGTCGGGGATCCAGCAGCAGCTACAGGGGCTCGACACGCAGGTGAAACAGCTCGAGGACCAGCAGGAGAAGCTCGTCGCGAATCAGAAGCAGCTCGAGGCGCGCATCGAGCAGTTCCGCTCGCAGAAGGAAGTGATCAAGGCGCAGTACTCCGCCGCCGAGGCGCAGGTGCGGATCGGCGAAGCGGCCACCGGGATCGGCCGCGAGATGGAGAACACCGGTCTCGCGATTCAGCGCGCGAAGGACAAGACCGAGCAGATGCAGGCCCGCGCGTCGGCCATGGACGAGCTCATCGAGTCAGGCGACCTGCAGGAGCTCGGCTCGGATCAGACGCAGCTCGACCGAGAGCTGCAGCAGGTCGCGTCGCAGCAGCAGGTCGACCGCGAGCTCGAGCAGCTCAAGGCTGAGGTTGGCTCAGGGGCTCCGCAGAAGCAGCTGGAGGAGCCTGAGTCTCAGCCGCAGCCGGAACAACAGTCCGGCGGGTGAGCAGGTACGCGGCGCACAGCGCGACCGCGACCGATTCGACGACGACGAGCAGGCGGTAGTCGACGACGGCGATGAGGGCCGCGCCGACGGCGATCGACGCCGTCTGCGGCGTGCTGATGAACACGTCGGCGGCCGATGAGACCCGCCCCTGCAGACGCAGCGGCGTGCGCACCTGCAGCGCCGTCATCAGCCCGACGATGAACCACGACACGCCGAAGCCGGCGACGATCACTCCCGCGGCGACGAGGGGCAGGCTCGAGCTGACGAAGGCGAACTCGCCGACGGCGAAGCCCGCCATCCCGAGCCCGGCAACGCGGACATCGCCGAGCACGCGCAGCCCGCGCGCCGCCGTAAGGCCGCCCGCGATCGCGCCGATTCCCTGCAGCGAGCTGAGGACGCCGAGGAACGACGGCGGCCGGTGCAGCCCTTGGTCGAT
>JBKOVW010000283.1:0-5895 GCA_046724095.1 Actinomycetota bacterium
CCACTTCGACATCGACGAGTTCGGCGCCGATTTCGCCTACACCCTCGACGGCGCGGAGGTCGGGCGCATCGACGACGAGACGTTCTCGGCGTCGGAGGTGCGCATCCGCATCGAGGGTCTCAGCGTCCATCCCGGCACGTCCAAGGGGAAGATGGTGAACGCCATCAAGCTCGGCGCGCGGCTGATCGCGCAGCTCCCAAAGAACGAGCGTTCGCCCGAGACGACCGAGAGCCGCGAAGGCTTCATCCATCCGCATCGCTTCACGGGCACGACCGCCGAAGCCGAGCTCCGCTTCATTGCGCGCGACTTCGACGCGGCGAAGCTCGAGGAGCACGAGCAGCTGCTGCGCAAGCTCGCGGACGACATCGCGGCGGAGGAGCCGCGTGCGCGCGTGACCGTCACGATCGAGCAGCAGTACCGCAACATGAAGGAGTTCCTCGACGAGGATCCGAGCGTCACCGAGGCGGCCGAGGAAGCAGCGCGGCGGCTGGGAGTCGAACCGTGGCGCGAGCCGATCCGCGGCGGCACCGACGGCGCAATGCTGAGCGCCCGCGGCCTGCCGACGCCGAACATCTACACCGGCGGCCAACAGTTCCACTCGGTCCTGGAGTGGGCCTCGGTCCAGGACATGGCCCTCTCAGCCGCCACAATCGTCGAGCTGACGAAGCTCTGGGCCGAACCGGAGTGGGCCAGCAAGCGCCAGCAGAAGTCTGCCACGACAAAAGCCGGCCGCTAAGGCAAGCGAAGCTGCCTTAGCGACCGGCGGACTAATGCGAGGGCCGATCGCGAAGCAATCGGCCGCCGCACTCTCAGAAGCAGTCGCCGAGCGCCCAAGAGTGCGCGGGCTCTGCCCGCGCACGTTCCCCGCGAAAGCGGCGTACCCGACCTATTTGACCGCCGTCAGGCGGTCAAATACGCGTGTCCGAAAGCACGCATCTCGGCGATGATCGGGAGCAGCGCCTCGCCCTTCTCAGTCAGCTCGTACTCGACGCGCGGCGGGCTCTCGGCGTAGCTCCGGCGCACGACGAGGCCTTCGTCCTCGAGTGCCCGCAGCCGCTCGGACAGCGTGCGCGGCGAGATACCCGCGCACGAATGCTCCAGCTCCGAGAAGCGGCGCGGCCCTTCGGACAGGTCGTGCACGAGCAGTGCCGTCCACTTCGCGCCGATGATCTCGGCACAGGCGGCGACGGCGCAGGACGTCGACTCGTGGACCGGATTCATCGTGCGCATCGCCATGACTTGACGGATTGTAGCGGTGCGGTTTTCCGCCGCCGCATTCGGCGGTTCACCGGCTGGGCAGCCGCGCCCCGCGCGGCGACGATCCAGCCATGGAAAACGACATCCTCATCGCAGGTCTCATGGCACTCGGCAGCGTCGTCCTGCTCATCGGCATCATCGCGCTGATCGCACGCGCGACCCGCGAAGAGCCGCGCCGGCAGGTCGAGCGGCCCGAGCCGGCACAACCGGCGCTGCGGCCCGCTCCCGGTTGGTAGGCACCGGGGAGCCCCGCTAGCGGTCCTCCCACGGTGGTGGGTTCCAAGTCCAGCGTCCGCCCATCATCGTGGCCACGACATTCACGTTTCCAACGTCGTCCATCTCGTAGGGGTCCTGGTCGAGCACGACGAGATCGGCCAGGTAACCGGGGACGAGCTTGCCGCGCCGATGCTCGTCGCTCGCGAGCCACGCGGGATTGACGGTCGTGGCCAAAAGCGCCTCGTCCAGCGTCAGCCGCTGCTCCGGGTGCCAGTCACGAGACACGGCCGCAACGACCCCCGCCCACGGATCGAGCTCTTCGATCGGGGCGTCGGACCCGTTCGCGAGGAGTGCGCCGGTGTCCCACAACGACCGGTACGCGTAGGCGCGGTCGGTCATCCCCGCCCAGAACCGCTCCGCGATCTGCGCGTCCGACGGGGCATGGCTGAACTGGACGGATGCGGCTACGCCGAGCTCTGCGAACCGCGGGATGTCGTCCTCCGCAAGCAGCTGCGCGTGCTCGATGCGCGGCCGTAGCCCGCGCCAGTCGTCCCGCGTCCGCTCGAAGGCGTCAAGCGCGTCGCGGTTCGCGAGGTCGCCGATCGCGTGCACCGCGACCGGCAGCCGGGCGCGTGCACCGGCGCGGATGATCTCCACCAGCTCCTCGCGGCTTGTGATCTCCACGCCGGACCCGTCGAGGAGCCGGGCGGTCTGCGAGCCGAGCGTCCCGTCCATGAACGCCTTCAGATAGCCGACACGGATCAGGTCGTCGCCGAAGCCGCTGCGCACGTGCAGCGCCGCCGCATGCTCGACCTGGTCGGCCGGGATCGACTGCCACACGCGCAGATGCAGTGCGCCCTCGTCGCGCAGCCGCTGCCACACGCCGAGCGCGCCGAGCCAGCCGTCCTTGTCGTGGACGGACGTAACCCCCCGCGACACGGCGATCCGCACGCCCTCCCGCGAGGCCTCGACCATCTCGTCCTCCGTCGGGCGGACGTGCGTGTCGCGGAAGTGCCAGGCGCACTCCTCGCGCAGCACGCCGGTCGGCTCGCCCTGCGAGTCGCGAACGACGACGCCACCGTCGACCTCGAGGTCGCCGTTCGCGCGCGCGAGCGCCGCCGAGTTGAGCCACAGGGAGTGGTAGTCGCGGGCCATCAGCGCGGCCGGCGTGTCGCCGGTGACCCGGTCGAGTGCCTCCTTCGTCGGCTCGGTCTGCGGCGACCAGTCGCCGCTCCGCCAGCCCGTGCCGCGGAGCCAGCCGCCGGGGCGCACGTCGCCCAACGCCGCGGCGACCCGGTCGAGCGCCTCGTCCAGCGTGGCGGTGTCCTCGAGGCGCACGTGCCGCCGGGCGAGCGACCAGGTCGGGAAGTGGACGTGCGAGTCCGTGAAGCCCGGGAGGACGCACCGCCCGCCGAGGTCGACCCGCTCCGGGCTCGCGAGCGCTGTCTCGTGCGTGCCGACGCCGCCGGCGACTCGCTCGCCCGCGATCGCGAGCGCGCGCGCGACGGGCAGGGCCGGATCCATCGTCCGGATGACGCCGTTCTCGAGGATCACTGTCCGCGGAACCTTTCCGGCCGCTCGCTCGTTCTGAGGACCGTGAACACGCTCCTGATCCTATTGCTGCTCATCGTCATGGCTGCACTGGCCACGTACTGGCCGACGAGCGATTAGCTTCAAGCCGCACGCCTCCCAGGATTCGGGGTTGGACGGCCGCGCGAGCAAAGCCCGCGCAGCCTCTAAGCGGCGTCGGCACGCGACGCCGCAGTGGCCCACGTCTGACTGAGAAATACACTTCGCGGCGTGCCGTACGAGCCGCTGAACGACGAGCAGCGCGAGATCCGTGACCTCGTGCGGCAGCTCGCGCGCGAGCGCATCGCGCCGCGCGCCGCGGAGATCGACGAGAGCCATGAGTTCCCGTGGGACGTTGTCGAGCTCTTCCGCGAGAACGACCTGTTCGGGCTCTTCTTCGACGAGGAGCACGGCGGCCTCGGCACCGGCACGCTCCTTTCGCTCGTCGCGATCGAGGAGGTCTCGAAAGTGTGCGCGACGAGCGGCCTGATCCTCGCTGTGCAGGAGCTGGGCTCGCTCGGCCTCAAACTCGCCGGCGACGACGAGCAGAAGGGGCGCTACCTCCCGCGGCTCGCATCGGGCGAGTGGCTGTGCGCCTACGCCCTGACCGAATCCGGCTCCGGCTCGGACTCGGCCGCGATGCGGACGACGGCGCGGCGCGACGGCGACGCCTACGTCCTCAACGGCTCGAAGCGCTTCATCACCAACGCGGGCGTCGCGCAGCTGTACACCGTGTTCGCCAAGACGGATCCGGAGGCGGGCCACGCCGGCATCTCCGCCTTCGTCGTCGAGGCGGACACGCCCGGGTTCGAGGTGGCGCGGGTCGAGCCGAAGATGGGCATCCGCGGCTCGACCACCGGCGAGCTGACCTTCGACGACGCGCGCGTCCCCGCCGAGAACCTGCTCGTCGGAGAGGGCGAGGGATTCAAAGTCGCGATGCGCATCCTCGACCGCTCGCGTCCGGGGATCGCCGCACAGGGCCTCGGGATCGCGCAGGGCGCAACCGACTACGCGCTCGAGTACGCGAAGACGCGGGAGACGATGGGGAAGCCGATCGGGCAGCACCAGCTGGTCGCGGCGATGCTTGCGGACATGGAGACGAAGTGCGAGGCCGCGCGCGGTCTGCTGTACAAATACGGCGCCGCGGTCGACGAAGGGATCGAGGGGCCGGAGCTGACGAAGCTCTCTGCCATGACGAAGCTCTACTGCACCGACGTCGCGATGGAGGTCACGACCGACGCGGTGCAGGTGCTCGGCGGCTACGGCTACATCTCCGAATACCCCTTGGAGCGGATGATGCGGGATGCAAAGATCACTCAGATCTACGAGGGCACGAATCAGATCCAGCGTCTGGTGATCGCGCGCGAGATGCTCAACGAGCAACGCGCGTTTCTGCTCGCCGGCGTCGGCTGACAGTCAGGAGGACCGCATGAAGCGCTACATCGTTCCGTTGGTGCTGCTGGCAGCACTGGCCGCCGTCGGCACAGCCGGGGCCATCGGCATCTCGCCCGTGAAGGGCTCGTTCAAGTACTGCGACAACCCGACGTTCCCGCCGATGGAGTCGAAGACGACCTCCGGCAAGACCGTCGGGTTCGACATCGACATGGCGAACGCAATCGGAAAGCTGTGGAAGGTGAAGGCGAAGTTCGTCTTCAGCTCGTTTGACGGGCTGCTGCCCGCGCTCGGGGCCAAGAGATGCAACATGGTGATCAGCGGCATCTTCATCACGCCCGACCGCACGGCGAAGTTCCCGGCGGTGCCGTACATGAAGTCGCACCGCGCGCTCGTCGTCGGCAACGGCAACCCAAAAGGCATCAAATCGCCCAACGACCTGGCCGGGAAGAACGTCGCCGTCCAGTCCGGGACGAAGTACGAGCAGTACCTGAAGGATCTGAACGACCAGTTCAAGTCGTCCGGGAAGTCGCAGATGAACCTCACGAGCTATCCGGGCGATACGGATGCGATCGGCCAGATCCTCATCGGGCGCGCCGACGCGGTCCTCACGCAGGACACCGAGGGGGCGTTCCAGAAGAAACAGCACCCCGGGAAGCTGGCGATCGGCTACCTCTTCCCCGAGACCGACACGTTCGGGATCTACTACCGCCCCTCCGACAAGAAGCTCGGGGCGGCGCTGAAGACGGCGATCAAGACGCTGAAGAAGAACGGCACGCTGAAGAAGCTGGCGGCGAAGCAGCAGATTCCCGCCGGTGACGTGAAGTAGGCTCGCCTGCACGGGTGCTCGCAAGCTTCGACACCCATCTGTTCTGGGAAGTGCTCCGCTCCGAGCCGTACTGGAGGGGAGCACTTCTCGCCATCGCCCTGACCTGCGCGTCGCTCGGGGCTGCGTTCCTGATCGGCTTCCCGCTCGCGCTTGGCCGGGCCAGCCGGCACCCCGCGGTTCGCTCCATCGTCTTCGTCTACAGCTGGTTCTTTCGGGCGACGCCGACGCTCTTGCTGCTGCTGATCGTCTGGGACGTCATCCCGCAGCAGTTCGCGGTGTTCACGCACAACTGGTTCACGCCCTTCCTGGCGGCCTTCATCGCCCTGTCGCTGAACGAGGCCGCATACATGGCGGAGATCATCCGCGCGGGGCTGCTCGCGGTGGATCCCGGCCAGGAGCTCGCCGGTCGCGCGCTCGGCATGAGGCGGTCGCAGATCCTTCGCCGCGTGGTCCTTCCGCAGGCCGTTCGGATCGTGATTCCGCCGACCGGCAACGAGTTCATCACCTTGCTCAAGCTGACGAGCCTCGCTTCGGTCATCTCCGTGCACGAGCTGCTCACTGCTGCCAACGAGCAGGCGTCCATCAGCTTCAGCTATCGCGAGGTCTACGGCGCCGCACTCGTCTACTACCTC
>JBKOVW010000036.1:0-4762 GCA_046724095.1 Actinomycetota bacterium
CGCCGATGCGGAGCGAGGCGGCGCGGACCCCCTGGTCGTCAACGGTCGCCTGGTGCTCGACTCGCGCCCCGAGGAGCCGCTCGTACGTGCTCAGCGCCTGATCGAGGTCCTCAACCGCGACACCCAGATGATGAATCCCCCGCGCCTCCACCGGCGCGAGGCTATCGGAGCCCGCTCGGAGCCGTCCTGTGAGCGGTTCAGAAGTGTCGACCGGTCATTTCAGGCGGCCGCCGGGCAAGGCCCGGCGTCCTGAACGGCGCCGACGAGTCGGCGCCTTAGCCCTCGGCGGCGACGACCCGCGGCGTGCCGACGGTCTCAGACGCGCGGGACTCGGGCTCGACGCCCTCGAGCAGCTCGAGCATCGCCTCGCGCCCGAGTGTCTCCTTCTGCAAGAGCGCGGTCGCGACGCGGTCGAGCGACACCCGGTGCTTCGTCAGCAGCCGCACCGCGTCGGCGAACGCCGCGTCCGTCAGCCGCGCCTGCTCCTGGTCGCGCAGCCGCTTCGTCTCCTCCGACAGCGCATAGTTGTCCGCCCGCATCGTGCGCGAAGTGACCGTGTCCGACATGCCGTACTCGAACACCATCGAGCGCGCCAGCGTCGTCACCTTCTCGAGGTCGTCTGCCGCGCCCGTGCTGATCCGGCCGAAGACGACCTGCTCGGCGGCGCGGCCGGCGAGCGTGATCTTCATCGAGTCGATCAGCTCTTCCTTCGTCCGGACGTAGCGGTCCTCGTTCGGCACGTAATAGGCGTAGCCGAGCGCGTCGCCGCGGCTGACGATCGAGACCTTCTGCAGCGGCATCAGCTCGCCCATCAAATACGACATGAGCGCGTGACCGGCCTCGTGGAACGCGAGCACGCGCTTCTCCTTCTCCGTCACGACACGCCGCTTCTGGAGACCGGCGACGATCCGCTCCATCGCGGCGTCGAAGTTCTCCTGCGTGACGTATTCCAGGTTTTCGCGTCCGGCGAAGATCGCGGCCTCGTTCGCGATGTTGGCCAGCTCCGCACCCGTCAGACCCGCGGTCTGCCGCGCGATCATGGGCAGGTCGACGTCGGGGGCGAGCGGCTTGTCGCGCGTGTGTACATGCAGGATCGCCTCGCGCGAGCCGAGGTCGGGTTGCCCGACGAGCACCTGGCGATCGAAGCGGCCGGGGCGCAGCAGCGCCGGGTCGAGCTGGTCGAGCCGGTTCGATGCGCCCATGACGACGACCTGGTCCTCGCCGCCGAAGCCGTCCAGCTCGACGAGCAGCTGGTTCAGCGTCTGGTCCTGCTCGCGGTTCAGGCTGTGGCCGCTGCGCGCGGTGCCGACGGCGTCGAGCTCGTCGATGAAGATGATCGCGGGCGCTTTCTTGCGCGCGTCCTTGAACAGCCGGCGGATGCGTGCCGCGCCGAGGCCGGCGAACATCTCGATGAACGACGACGCGCTCGCAGCGAAGAAGGTGGCGCCGGACTCTGTCGCCGCAGCCCTCGCAAGCAGCGTCTTGCCGGTCCCAGGCGGCCCGTGCAGGAGGATGCCCTTCGGCACGCGCGCCCCGAGCCGCTCGAACTGACGTGGGTTCCGCAGGAAGTCGACGACCTCCTGCAGCTCCGCGCGCACCTCGTCCACGCCGGCCACATCGGCCCACGTGGTCGCCGAGCGCGACTTCGTGTCGACCTCGGCCGGCTTCACCTTCGGCATCAGCTGCAGCATGCGCCAGAAGATGTAGAGCAGCAGGATGTAGAAGGTCAGGCCGAGGAGCGGCCACCAGTTGACCACGAAGTCGCGCATGGCGACGAAGTAGTGGTGCAGATCCACTCCCGGCATCCCAGACTCATCGTCGTCAGGGGAGGCCGGATGTCAACCGGACAGGCCCGAAATCACCCTGGCTGCGGTAGTGAACTCGACGCCGGCCTCGCGCCAGGCCCTCGCGCAGGCCGTCACCCGGCCCTCGTCGAGGCCTCGGGCGGCGTCTTCCACGAAGACGACCTTCCGCCCACGCTCGAGGAACCCGCGGATCGCCGCGTCGTCGCAGACGTCCGTGGCGACGCCGAACACCACGATCTGGTCGGGATCGAGGTGCTCGAGCAGGCGGTCGGTGTTCGGGTTCGTGAAGACGTCGAAGCTCTTCTTCAGCAGCAGGAACTCCCGGCCGCTCAGGTAGCGCTCGGGCAGGGTCTCGAGCGTGATCGGGACGGGATCCTCCTGCTCGGTCTCCGGGATCTTCCGCGCCCCGCGCGTGCCCCGGAGGCAGTGCGGGGGATACGTGGCCGAGTAGTCGGGCTGCTCTGAGATCTCAGCGTCGGTCAGCTCGTGGTCATCGGCCGACGCGACGTGCACGATCCCCGCTGCCCGCGCCGCTTCGACGAGCGCGTGCATCGCCGGGATCGTCTCCTCGGCGCCCGGGACGTACAGCTTCCCGTGCGGGAGGACGAAGTCCACCTGGGTGTCGACGTCCCAGAGGATCACTCGACGAGCGCGAGCCGCGGGTTCGGCTTGTATCTGCGGCCGACCTTCGCGGAGGGGCGCCCGTCCGTGAGCACGATGTCCGCGGTGAAGTCGTTCGACCCTCGGATGAGCGACGAGCCGACGCCGTAGGCATCCACGGGCACGCCCTTCTCCTCGAACTCGCGGATCTTCTCGATCGTGAATCCTCCGGACGCGACGATCTTCACCTGCTCGAACCCGTCGCGGTCGAGCGCGTCGCGCACCTTGTGGACGAGCCGCTCGTTCACACCGGTCGGCTTGAAGTCGCCCAGCTCGCGCCAGAGCGAGCTGTCGACGAGCGCCTCGGACGTGTCGAGCCGCACGCCCCACAGCCTCGGCCCGAGCGCGCGCGCCACCTCGAGCGCGGTGTCCACCGACTGGTTCTCGAAGTCGACGAGCACGGTGATGTTGATGTCGTCGGATGCCCAGTCCGCGAACTTCGTCGCGGCGAGCACGGTGTTGCCCCCGTACGACGCGATCAGCGAGTGCGGAACGGTCCCGATGCCGCGGCCGCCCCACCACGAGGCCTGCTCGTCCGTCGTGACGCCGACCGGCGCACCGACGACGCTGCCGGCGACGTACGCCGCATAGCCGTCGCCCGTCTGCACACGGTGGTGGTCGTGTCGCGCCGGCATGAAGATGATCGGCTTGGCGTTCGCCGCGCGCAGCACGCGCACGGTGTTGGTCGTGATCAGCGTGCGTCGCGCGAGCACGCCGAGATAGAGCGTCTCGAGATGCGCGAAGAGGGTGTAGTCGCCCTCGATCGTCATCACCGTCTCCCACGGCTGGATCTCGTCGCCGTCGTACAGCGCGTGGACGGTCAACGCGTCCCAGTCGTGCGAGCAGAGCTTGAGAATCGCGATCGCCTCGTCCATGCCGCCGAGATACGAGTCCTTCTTCTGGAACACCTGCATCACGACGCGCGGCCGCCGTCCGTCCTGGAGCAGGGCGGCGCGAGCGTGGTTGAAGTACGCGTCCGTGTAGTAGCCCTCGCGCATCTTCTCGACGGGGAGGTCGAAGACGTCGGGCGAGAGGCGCTCCCGTGTGCGCTCGCCGACGGACATCTCAGCCGCGTTCGAGCTCGAGGCACGCGGCCAACGCGGCCTCGGCGACCTCGATCTGCTCCGGCGTCGGCTCCGCGGTCGCGACGCGGTGCTGCAGCTCATGGCCGGGCTTCGCAAGCGCGCGGGCCAGCGGCTTCTCCGGATTGCGCACCATCCAGCCGAAGATCTCGGTCGATGCGGCCACGGCCGCGAACTGCGCGCCGAGCCGGGCGGCGGTGCGCATGTGGACCGGCGCGCGCGCCGCCAGCGTGTTGCCGAGCGCGGTCGTCGCGAGCAGCGGGCCGAGCAGGTGCGAGCCGCAGCGCTCGTGCTCGCGCGGCGCCCGCTCCCCGTGCTCGTAGGTGCCGATCGAGATGTGCTCTGCGCCGTGATACGCGGCCACGTCCGCGCCGCGCAGGGCGAATGCCGCCGGCGCGACGGACAGAAGTCCGCTCATCAGCTCTTGCGCGGCGGGCCCGAGCTTCGGCGACGTGCGCACGAGCCGGACTGCCACGGCGCTGACGAGCATCGTCGCGAGCACGCCCTTGCGCTGGAACGGCAGCCGCGCCTCGGGCAGCGCACGGCGGATCTGCGGAACGATCGAGAGCGCGTCCGCGAGCCGGGCCGGGCCTCGCAGCAGCGGGCTCTCGACCTTCGCACCGCTGAAGCGCTTGCGCCGCGCGACAACCTTCAGCTCACCGTCGTCCGTGCGGACCGCACACGCCCACGCGCTCGGCCCGTGGACGAGCACGCCGTTTGCAAGCGCCATCCCGCCCAGGCGGATCTTCTCTTCGCTCACGAATTCGAGAGTAGCGACTGCGCACAGTGCCGCAGAAAGCTGACGCCCAGCTCCAGGTCTTCCACCGGGACGCGCTCGTCGGCGGAGTGGATCAGGCGGGCCGCCGTCTCGATCGGCATCGCGCGCGACGGGAAGAACCCGTACGCGACCGTGCCGAACGCCTCGCGGAACCAGTGGCTGTCGGTGAAGCCCGCGACGCAGATCGGGGCCGGCTTCGCCCCGGGGTCGACGCTCTCGACCCACGACGACACCGCCTCCCAGAGCGGCGTCCGGATCTCCGAGCGCGTCCCGCCGTGGGCCTCGAGCGAGACCAGCTCGTAATCCCCGTCGCCGAGGATGCGCCGGACGATCTCCTGCTGCTCGTCGGGCGTCATCCCCGGGAGCAACCGGCTGTCGACCGTGATGTCGCACATCGCCGGGATGACGTTTCGCTTCTGGGACGCGTTCGCCATGGT
>JBKOVW010000310.1:0-12445 GCA_046724095.1 Actinomycetota bacterium
GGTTCCAGCGCTTCGGCGCGGTCTCCCCGAGCGGCGCGCGCGAGGCGCGCACTTTCGAGGCGCGGTTCACGCAGACCTTCACACCGCCGCGGGCAAGCGACTCGTAGTGGTCGCGCGAGCCCTTTTCCGGCGCCGAACCGAGGTGGTCGACGACGAGCCGAACCGGGACGCCCTCCGCCGCTTTCGCCGTGAGCGCCTGCGCGAAGACGTCGCCGACGACGCCGGGCTTGAAGCCGAACTGGTTGATGTGCACGGACGACGTCGCCGCGGCGATGTCGTCCAGCATCGGCGGGTAGAACGAGGTGCCCTGGACGAAGACCTCGGCGGCGGCGGCGCTACTCACCGGAAACGCCAACGCGAGGTCCGCCAACCGGACCGGCTGTGCGAGCAGGCGCTCGGCCCGCGCGCTAACCGGCGAGACTGCGACGGCGGTTCTGCTCACGACGGTCGTGGATGTACGCGAACCCCAACGCGATCGCGCTCAGGACGATGAAGGCTCCCATGAAGCCCCACGCCGACCAGGCCCAGCCGAAGAGCAGGAACAGAATCGCCCCGGCGACGACGGCGCCGATGCAGACGCCGAGCAGGCCGAGCAAGAATCTGCCGCCCAACTCCATACGGCCATCTTTGCCGGGGCGGGTTGGGGTTTACGTCACCCGGTCAGGATGAGTCAGCTGCGGCGTGAGGCGAGAAAGCGGGCGGCGGCCAGGGTTGCGATCACGGTGAAGACGACCTTCAGCGCCTTCCGGCCGCGCAGCTTCGACTCCCCGCCGGCCCGGGGCGCCATGTTCACCGGCACCTCCTCGACGCGCAGGCCCGCGTCGGTCAGCCGGATGAGCGCCTCCACCTCCGGCGCCTCGGTCACGAACGGCTTCGCCAGGACCGGCAGGGCCGCGGCGTTGACGGCGTAGAGGCCGCTGGTGGCGTCCGCGAACGGACGGCCGAGCACGCGCCTCATCGCCCGGCGCAGCAAGGCCGTGCCGAGGCGACGCACACCTTCGGGCCGGTACCGGTACGGCTCGTAGCCGTCGCCCGAGACGAAGCGCGAGCCGACCGCGACGTCGCAGTCTCCCGCACGCACGAGCGCCAGGAGGCGCAAGAGGTCCGCGGCGCGGTGCTGCCCGTCGGCGTCGACGCGGCCGCAGAAGGCGTAGCCATGGTCGAGCGCCCAGCGATAGCCCGTGGCGATGCCGACCGGCAGACCCTTGTTCGACCCTAGCGACACCACCTCCGCGCCGTGCTCACGCGCGACGGCGGCGGTGCCGTCCGTCGAGCCGTCGTCGACGACGAGCACATCGGCGTCGGACAGCTCGGCCTTCAGCTCCTCCAGGACGGCCGGCAGGTTCTCCTCCTCGTTCCAGGCCGGGATGAAGACGACGGTGTCGCTCACCGCTCGAGCTCCGTCCGGGCCGCACGAAGGTGCCGTCGGATGGCAGGCGTTGCGCCCACCTCCCAGAGGAACGCCCGCAGCGTCCTGCCCGCCGTGACCGCGCGGAACTCGGTGGCGATGCCGTGCGACTCGTACACGCGCGAGAAGAAGAAGCGCGCCCGGTACAGGTGCAGCGGCGCGCAGACCACGACCGCGTGGTCGATGCCGCGCGCGACGAGCAGCGGCAGCGTGCGCGCGGCGTTCTCGGCCGTCACCCTCGCCGTCGGCTCGAGCACCAGCTCGACGTCCGGCCCATGCCACGCGGCCCGCATCTGCTCGGCCTCGGACTCGCCGCCGCGTGGTGCCCAGCCGCTGAAGACGACCGCATCGACGTGGGTTGCGTCCGCGATGCGCTCTGCCTCGCGCACGAGCTCGAGACAGAGGTTGCTGATCCGCCCGCCATGCGCGTGGCCCGGAACGACGATCGCGGTGTGCACGCTCTCAGGCTAGTCGCGCCGGCTCGGGCACAGGCTCCGGCGCAGGCGCTTCGCCCTGCAGCGCCGTTCGCCAGCGCGTCAGCAGCGAGTGCACGGCGGCGGCGCCGACAAGCGGCTCTTCCGGGGCCGGCAGCGCCGCGGGATGGAGGATGAACGGCCTGGTCTGTGGGCCGCCGAGCCCGCCGTGGAACGAGATCAGCTCCTCGAACGCGCAGCCCTCCTCGAGCACGGGGTCGTAGAAGCTGTTCACGAGCAGGTCCGGAGCATGCTCGAAGCCGTCGGTACGCAGCAGGTGCCGCGGCGCGTTCGACGAGAACCCGGCCAATGGGTCCTCGCCCTCGACATGGCCGTCCGCGAGCCGGTGCATCCCGCCCGCGCCCAGGGCGACAGCGCCGTGCTCCGACGAGTGGGCCAGCACGAAGCCGATGTGCGGATGCGTGCGCAGCGCCGGCAGCAGGCGCGGATGGCGGGCTTCGATCTCCTCGAGTGTCAGCCGCCGATCGGCGTCCATCAGGTAGATCAGACCCAGGTTGCCCGAGGCAAGCACCGCCGCTTCGCTCTGCGGTGCCGCCTCCTTCCCGTCGACGCTCGCGCCGGTCGCTTCCTTGAACGCGTTGCCGACCATGGCTGCGTTCTCGTCGCCCGTCGCGACCGCGGTCGCGCCTCCGGTCTCGAGCGATTCGTTGACGAGGCCGGCGAGCGCATAGCCGTTGCGCTGCAGGAACGTAGCGCCCTGAGTCTGGCCGTGATCCGAGAGCACCACGATCTCGTACGGCCGTGGCGCGTACCGGCGCGCGCGGGCGATGCGGCCGAACTGCTGGTCGAGCTTGCGCAGCGCCTCGAGCGTGTCGGCGCGCTCGAGCCCGGAATGGTGCGCAACCTCGTCGTAGCTCGAGAACGTCGCGTACACGACGGGGCGCCCCTTCATCATGTCGGTGATCACGCCGTAGACGAGCAGGTCGCGCACGATCACGCACATCGTCGCGCGCATGAAGGGATAGGCGCCGCCGCGATGCCCGCGCGGCCGGACGTCCCTCCGCCGCCCGCGGAGGGCGGCCGTCCACTCGAGGATCACCTCCCACCCGAAGAGCACGAGCAGCCGCGTGACGTTGAAGCCGTTCGCGAAGAAGACGCGGTAGCCGGGGTTGGCGCGCTTGTCCGCCTCGATGCGGCTGACGGTCAGGATCACCTGCTCCGCTTCGCCGGAGAGGAGGTTGCCGCGGCTGGCGCCCCCGTGGGTGAGCAGGCCTATGCCCGTCGCGCGGCGGCGCTCTATCTCGGCGCAGTCGGCCGGCTTCGAGCACGTCATCTGCCGGCCGTTCTCCTTCTCGACCCAGCGGAACGCCGGGATGTCGTCGTTCGACCCGAGCAGGATGCCCGCCTGGCTCGCCCCGGTCTGGGACGACAGGTCGGTTTCCCACTCCGTCAACTCGTAGCCGTCCTCGGCGACCCAGCGCGCCATCTCGGGCGCGCTGCCGTCGCGCATCGCGCGGCGCAGGGTCGGCAGCCCGAGACCGTCGATCTCGAGGAATATCAGGCCCGGCCGGTCGGTGCGGGTCTCGCCTTCCGTCCGCCGCGCGACGCGCTGCGTCACGCGCAGCATGTACGTCTCGTCGTCGTCGGAGCGGAAGATCGGGTCGAGCACGACCGACAGCGCCGAAGCGACGAACGCCGCTAGCAACGCATCCCAGAACGAGTCGACCGTGAGCGCGCTCGGGGCGATGCGCGACGTGAGCTCGAACATGAGCGCATCCAGCGCCAGGACGAGCAGCAGCCCGAGCACGAGCGTGTAGGGCAGTCGCAGCGCCGCGATGATCGGCGGCAGGATCGCGTTGAGCACTGCCAGGATCGCGGCGGCGACGAAAGCACCTCTCCAACCGTGGACGGTCACTCCCGGGACGAGCCAGGCCGCGAACAGCACCGCAGCGGCCGAGAGGACCCAGGCGACGAGGACTCGAACGACCTTGATGCGTGGCCGGCGTTCCTTCATCGCACGGATGCCTCCACCGGGATGTCGAGCGACCCGCCGACCGGGATCACGTGCACCTCGACGTCCGGTGCCTGCGCCGCGGCGAGCTCCGCGAAGCGGCGCGCCGGCGCCGTCTCGTCGCGGGAGAGGCCGACGCGCGTGTACGTGCCCCAGTGGATCGGCACGGCAATGCGCGGGCGCAGCAGCTCGAGCGCCTGCACGGCCCGCGCGGGATCGAGGTGCCCGGGCGGCAGCCGCGGCCCCCAGCCGGCGATCGGGAGCAGTGCGACGTCGAGGCCTGGCGCGAGCTCGCGCATGCCGTCGAAGAGATCGGTGTCGCCGGCGAAGTAGACGCGGGCCGAGCCGGCGACGAGGTAACCGAGCGCATGGCGGCCGTGCTCGGCAGTCGTCGCGGTGACGCTGACCGCTCCGACTTCGAGCTCGCCCCCGACGTCCATCTCGACGATGTCGCCGACCCAACCGCGCAAGCGCTTGGCCGTTCCGGCCGGCACGACCACCCTCGCGCCCTCGCTCACCTGCGTCAGGGAGTTGATGTCGAGATGGTCGTAGTGCGCGTGCGAGACGAGCACGGCGTCGACGCGGTCGGGCGGCGCGGCGGCCGTCGTCACGCGCCGCAGGTGCAGGACGTGGGCGCGCAGGACGGGATCCGTGAGCAGGCGCACGCCGTCCAGTTCGATCAGGACGGTGCTGTGCCCGATCCACGTGATCCGCGCCAGACGATGATCGAAGCGCACGCCGTGGCGGACCGTCGTCACCCCGATCGTGTGAAGCGCCTACTCGAGGGCGCTGAGGCCGAACCCAGCGCTAACCCGAAGGCCGTCACGACCCCGTCGGTGGCGCGCCGTCGAAGACGGCGAAGCCGAAGAGCGCCGCCGCGCCCGACACAACGGAGGGCGCGCCCGCGATCAGCGTCGCGGCGGCGACAAAGCCCCAGGCGAACGCGGCGAGCACATGCCGCGGGATCCCAGAGGGGCAAGACATGTCCCGGGCCAGGCCCGGGACATGTCTCTGTTGCCGTTACGTGAGGGGGACTGCGGCGAGCTGTCCGCGGATCTCTCCGGCGGGGTTCTTCTTCGTGTGGACGTTGACGTACGTCCGTCCCGACTCGAGCGCGTTCAGCACCGATTCGTCGACGGTCGCGCGACCGCGAGCGCCGCTCCTACACGGCGCGCAGAGCGGCACGATCACGGGACCGGCCTTTCCGCGGGCGCCGCTGTGGATGTGCGCTGCGATCGACCGGCCGCTCAGCTTGCTGAACGTCAGTCGCCAGGTGATCACGCCGCTCGTCCCCGTGCGCGTGACCGTTGCGGTGAACGTCCCCTTCGCCTTCGCGAGCTTTCCCTTCGGCTTTGGACGTTCCTGCGCTGCGCGCAACGTCGTCTTGACGGACGCGGCGACCCCGACCTGGTCGCGGATCTCTCCCGCCGGGTTCGTCGGGGTGTGGACGTTGACGTACGCGCGCCCGTTCTGGATCGCGTCGAGCACCTCGGCGGTGATCGTCGCCGTACCGGTGGCGCCGCTGGTGCACGGAGCGCAGAGCGGCACGCGCACCGGGCCGGCGACGCCGGCCGCGCCGACGTGGATGTGCGCCGCGATCGCGTTGCCCGTGAGGTTGCTGAACTCGAGCCGCCACGACAGCTCTCCGCCGGTGCCGGATTTCGTCAGCGTCGCGGTGAAGCTGCCGCGCGCGCTGGCGACGTCACCCTTGGGTGTTGGTGTCTCGTTGCCGGCGACCATTGCCGCCGCGATGTGGAGCGTGTCTGCCTGGCTTCGTGCGGCTGCCCCTCCCACTCCCGCCAGGGCGAACGCGAGCGCCGCGGCGCCCGCGACCAGCTGGAACCTTCGCATCGGTTCTCCTCCCGTTCCGGGATCGCCCTTTCGACCCCCATCGCGGGAGGTACGAGCCGCAGCAGCCGCCGGTTTGCGAGCATGCTCGGAATGGCTCGCGGGGGTCTCTGCGTGCTGGCAGTGCTGCTCTGCCTCTCCGGCTCCTCCGCGAGCGCCGGCGACGGCGGCTGGGAACAGATCCACGTCCGCACGATCCAGATCGAGTACCGCGCGCACGACGGGCAGCGCCGGGCGGCGTACGTGCTCGTGCCGGACTGGTACGGGCCGGACCGGCACCCGCGTTTGCCGCTCGTCATCTCGCCGCACGGGCGCGGCGTCTCGGCCGACGCCAACGCCGACCGGTGGGGGGACCTCCCGGCGCTCGGCTCGTTCGCAGTGGTCAATCCCGAAGGGCAGGGCCGCATGTTCGCGCGCTTATCGTGGGGCTATCCCGGGCAGATCGCCGACCTTGCGCGGATGCCGGAGATCGTCCGGCGAAAGGTGCCGTGGCTACGGATCGACACGTCGCGCGTGTACGCGTTCGGTGCGAGCATGGGCGGACAGGAGAGCCTGCTGCTCCTCGGGCGCGACCCGTCACGGCTCGCCGGAGTCGCCGCGTTCGACCCTGTGACCGACATGGCAAGGCGCTATCGCGACTTCACGCAGCTCGGCTGCAACAGCCGGTGCATCCACCAGTGGGGCGGCGCAACGCTCGGCAAGGGGCTGCGGCTGAAGGCGCGCGAGGAGATCGGCGGGACGCCGCGCTCGGCCCGCCGCGCGTACGCGCTGCGCAGCCCGATTGCCTACGTGCGCAGGATCGCGGCATCCGGCGTCCCTGTACAGCTCTGGTGGAGCCGGCGCGATCGCGTCGTCAATCCGCGCGACCAGGCGGTGCTGTTCGCGCGTGCCCTGCGGCGGCTGCACCCGCGCGCACCGCTGCACACAGTCGTCGGGCGCTGGCCGCATTCGGCGGCGATGCACCCGTACTCGATGCTGATCCCGGCGCTCAAGCAGTTCGGGCTCTTCCCGACACGCGGCACGAGCGGCCTGCATGCCCGGCCGCTCCACCGGCTGCTTCCCTGGCACCGTGCGGTGCGCGACGCCAACGGCCGGCTGCTGCCCTGGTACCGGCCGAGCGCCAACCTCGGCTACGACCACGTGCTCCGCCTTGGCTGGAACTTTCTCGAGCGCCGGGCGCGCGGCGTCTATCTGCGGTACGCCGTCTTCGACGGCGGCTCCCTTCGCGGCGTGTACTGGCAGCACAACCCCGCGTTTCTGAACGCCGCGTTCGTGGACTCTGCCGTCGCCTGGTACCCGTACTCGGGCGACCGCCGCGCGATCGCGGCCGTGCGGCGCATGCTCGACTATCAGCTCGCGAACGGGACGACGCCGCCGCGCTGGTCCTGGAGCCGCGTCCCGTTCGCGACGAGCTGCGCGGGCGACCGGAGGTACGGGCGCTGCCTCGCCGGGCTGCCGCGCAGGTTCTACGGCGGCACCGAGCCAGACAAGGTCGGCCTGCTCGGCCACGGCTACCTGCTGTTCTACGAGCTGACGAGCAACCGTCGTTACCTCCGCGCGGCCGTCGACGCCGCCGACGCGCTGGCGCGGCACGTGCGCGCCGGCGATGCGACTCACACACCGTGGCCGTTCCGCGTCGACGCCCGCACGGGCCGCGTGCTGGACCGCGCCGAGTTCGGCGGCGCGGTCGTCGGGCCGCTCCAGTTGCTCGACGACCTGATCGAGCTCGGCGTCGGCAACACTGCGGCATATCGCCGTGCGCAGGGCCTCGCGTGGTCGTGGCTGGTCGACTACCAGCTGGAGACCGACCGCTGGAGCGGCTTCTACGAGGACGTCCCGTACAACCCCCGCAGCCGCAACCAGGCCATTCCGACGCTCACGGCGTTGTACCTGCTGCGCGACCCGCTGAAGGATCCACTCTGGCAACGCCATGCCGCCGCGTTGCTCGAGTACGTGCGCAGGCACTTCGGCCGCGGGCCGTTCGCCGGCGCGTGGGCAATCGACGAGCAGCGCGCACCCGGTAAGCCGGGCTGCTGCTCACCCGTCGGCCTCGGCAGCACGACGTCGCGGTGGGCGGTCGGCAACGCGGAGCTCTTCCGGCGCACCGGCGACGCCCGTGCGCGCGAGCTCGCGGTGCGCGCGCTCAACTACGCGACGTACTTCGCCGCGAACGACGGGCGCATCTCGTGCTGCGGGCAGCGGCCGCAGAACACCTACTGGTTCAGCGACGGGTATGCCGATTACCTGCGCAGCTTCAACTGGGGCATGGCGTCGCTGCCGGAGCTGGCACCGAAGCGCCAGAACCATCTGCTGGGCTCGACCTCGGTCGTCCGTGCGGTGTCGTACGGACGCAACCGGGTGTCATACACGACGTTCGCCGAAACGGGCAGCGAGGTGCTCAGGCTGCGCTTCCGGCCGACGAGCGTCGCCGGAGGCGAGTACACGGTCGAGCCGGCCGGCGGCGGCGATTACGTCGTGCGTGTTCAGCGCGACCACGCGCGGCGCATCACCGTCGCCGGGACCGGCTAGCTCTTCCGAGCGGCGGCGCGGCCGCCCTTGCGGCCGGCGGCCTTCTTCTGTGCGCTCGTGCCGCCCTGGCTGGAGGAGGAGCGTGACGAGCTCGAGTGCGACTTCTTGCCGCCGCGGCTCGACGCGCCCGGCGAATTCGCGATCCGCGCGGCGCGCTGCTTCGACATCCCCTTCTCCTTCAGCTTCTCGTACTGCTTCTCGTTCTTGACGTTTGCACGCTTGCCTGGCATGGCGGCCGTTTTCCCCTGCTCGGAGCGCTCAAACGTGCATCGCCTCGCGCTACGCTCTGCGCATGGACGAGCCGCACGAGAACTCGTGGGAGTCGATCGGCTGGGAGGCGGCGTTGGCCCAGCAGGAGGACCTCGACCGCGACCAGGTGCTGCAGCTCGCCCGGCGCCTGGCTGCGCAGCGTGAGCGGCAGCGCACCGAGGACCTCGTCCAGCTCGAGGACATGAAGCGAGCTCTCCGCGAGCGCGCGGCCGACGTTGCGCGGCGCGAGCTCGAGGTCGAGCGCCGCACCCGCGAGCTCGAGGAGCACGGGGCGCCGCGGCGCACGCTTCGCTTCCGCCGCGCGGAGAAGCCTGCGGTGGACGAGGACCGCGCCTACGCGGAGGAGCTGCTTTCCCGCCGTGAAGCGGACATCGACGAGCGGACGCAGACTGTCGAGGCGCGCGAGCGCGAGCTCGCCGAGCGCGAGACCGCGCTGCTGGCGCGCCAGCTCGAGCTCGACGAGGCCGAGCCCGCGCTCGCCGCACGCGAGCGCCGCGTGGCGGAGCTCGAGCCGAAGCTCGAAGGGCTCGACACGAGAGCGCGCGAGCTCGAGGAACGCGCGGCCGCGCTCGAGGACGCCGAGGCGCGGCAGCGCGAGCTCGAGCAACGCGCCCGCGAGCTCGACGAACGCGCGCGCGTCCTGTCCGCCCGCGAGGACGAGCTCGACTCGCTGGCGCAGCGCACTGCGGCGACGAAGGAGCAGAGCAGCGAGCACGAGCACCGCATCGCCGAGCGTGAGACCGAGCTCGCCGCGCGCGAACACGAGCTGCGAGGGCGTGAGGCGGAAGTGCTACGCGTGCAGGCCGGCCTCGCGGCACAGCAGGAGAGCATCCGCAGCCGTGAACGCTCGGTCGAGGACGCGGAGCGCGCACTCGCGCGCGAGACGGTCGCGCCGGCGGCGGCGCACGTCAGCTTCAGTGAGGGGCTGGAAGCGCTGACGGGCTGGCGCCCGCGCCGCGACTAGAGAGCACGCGCGCACACACCTCGACCACGCGCGGATCGAACTGCGTCCCTGCGGCCTCGTGCAGGCGCCGCAACGCCTCGCCGGCATTCAGGCGCTTGCGATACGGGCGGTCGGTCGTCATCGCGTGGTACGCGTCGCAGACCAGGATGATCCGCGACTCGATCGGGATGTCGTCGCCCACGAGCCTGTCGGGGTAGCCCGCGCCGTCATAGCGCTCGTGGCAGTGCCGCACGATCGGCCGCACCTCTTCGAGCCGGTCGATCGGAGCGATGATCTTCTCGCCGAGCTCTGGATGCGTCTCGACGATCTCCCGCTCCGCGGCCGTGAGCGGGCCGGGCTTCGAGAGGATCGTCTCGGGGATGCCGATCTTGCCGATGTCGTGGAAGAGCGCGCCGAGCTCGAGCCGCTTCAGCGAGACGCCTTCGAGACCGAGCTCCTGACCGACCTTGAGCGCGAGATCGGTGATCCAGCGGGCGTGCGATGACGTGTACTCGTCGTTCGCCTCGAGCGCGTTCGCGAGCGCCTCGACCGTCTCGAGGAACGTCCGCTCGAGCGTGTCGAAGCTGCCGGCGTTGGTGAGCGCGAGCTTGGACTGATGTGCGATGCCCGCGAGCAGGCGGAGCTGCCGCTCGCCGAACACCGGCCCTTCCGGAAGCGCGATGACGATGGCGCCGAGACGCGCGCCGTCGAGGCTCAGCGGCGCGATCGCTGCGTCGCCGGCGACGAACGGCTCGTCGGCGAGCTCGTAGGGAAACCGGTCGCGGGAAAGGCGCTCACGCTCGAGCTCCGAGTAGCCGTAGGCCGCCCGCAGCCGGATCGCGCCGCAGGCCGCATCCTGGTACCAGACGGATGCCCGGTGCGAACCGAGCGCGTGGGCCGACAGCTCGACGATCCGGTCGACGACCGCGTCCATGCCTTCCGTGCTCGACAGCTCGCGGCTGAACTCCAGCAGCGCGGTGGCACGCTCGGCCTCGCGGCGCGCGGCCTCGTAGAGGCCGGCATTCTCGAGCGCGACCGCCGCATGCCCGGCGAGCACCTCGAGCAGGCGAACGTCGGCTTCGTCGAACTGGTTCAGGCCGAGCTTCGAGATCACGATGACGCCCACGACACGAGTTCCGAATGTCAAGGGCACGACCACCTGCGACTCGTCGATCGAGTCGGTGCCCGGCAAGATGCGCGCGAACTCGCAGTTCGCGGCGTCGCCGATCAGAAGCGACTCGCCGGTCTGGGCGACGCGACCGGTGATGCCTTCCCCCACCCTGCACGCGAGGATCTCCATCGGTTCGCGCGTCTCGCTCGTGAACCGCCCGACGAACGCGATCGGCCGAACGTCGTCGCCCTCGACGAGCGACACGCGGCAGTTGTGGTAATCGATCAGCGCGCGCAGCTCGGTCGCGATCACGGTGCCGATCTGCTTCACGTCGTTGAGACGGTTCAGCTTGCCGCCGAGGCTCTGCAGCATCTTCAGGTGCGCGACGGAGCGGACGTCGCGTGCGGACGGCACCGGCTCGCCCGCCGGCCGCTCCATCGTGCTCTCCTCGTAGAGGACGATCTGGTTCTTGCCGCGCGCCTTTGCGCTCATCATCGCCGCCTCCGCGCAGGCGATCAGCTCGCGCGGGTTCATCGCGTGCTCCGGGCCCCGCGCGAGCCCGACGGAGATGGTGATGCGGCCGGCCGGGTCGAAGTCGGTCGCCTCGACGCGGTCGACGACTCGGTGCGCAAGCTGGTCCGCGTGCTGCGACGAGCGTGACGCGATCACGATGGCGAACTCCTCGCCGCCGAGCCGGTACACGGCGTCGGACGAACGGACCGAGTCCTTCAGCGTCTCCGCGAGCCCGCGTAGGATCTCGTCGCCCGCACCGTGGCCGAAGATGTCGTTGACGCGCTTGAAGTCGTCGATGTCGAGCATCAGCACCGAGACGGCCTCGTGCGCGCGGCTCGCGTGCGCGAGCGCCTCACGCAGCCGCTCGTGGAACGCGCGGTGGTTGTAGAGGCCGGTCAGCGAGTCGGTCATCGCCTGGTGCTCGAGCCGCACGCGGATCTGCGCGTTGTCGAGCGCGAGCGCCGCAGCATCCCCGAAGCGCTTCGCGAGCTCGAACTCGTCGTCGTCGAACGACGCGTCCTCGCCGAGCCGGTAGATGTTGAGCGCGCCCTTGACCGAGTCGCGCGCGATCAACGGGATCGTGATCATCGCCTCCGGCTCGTTCTCGGGCGTGCCGGGGACCGTGGCGACGCGCGGGTCGAGGTGCGCCTGGTTCACGCGCGCGGCCTCGCGGTGCTCGACGCCCCAGCCCGTCAAGCCGACGCCGAACGGGCACTTGTCGGCGAGGATCTTTTCCGCCCACTTGTCCCGCGCCCAGACGGGGATGAGGATCCGTCGCGGCTCGTCCGCCTCGTAGATCGTCAGCGAGTCGTGCGGGACGAGGTCGGCGAGCGCGTCGGCGATGCGGTCGAACAGCGCGTCGAGGCTCTGCTCGCCCAGGACGTCGTGGAAGACGTCTGCGAGACGCCGGTACGACTCGACGAGCGCCTCGCGCGAGGGCGTCTCCTCGGGCCCGGGAATGAGCCGGAGTGGCAAGGCGTGGTCGCTCATCGCCCGAGCTCTTTTCGTTGGTACGGCCGCAGGATCGTCCCCCTTGTAGAACCGAAACACAGCAAAGCGACCCGACGGCGTCGCGGAATCCCCCGGTTGAGGGGTTCATGGTGAACGAGCGAAAGCTGTCGCTTTCGCTCGGATGGCGGCTACGGCGCTTTCGCGCTGAACGCGCCCGAGCGGAGCTCGCGCGCTCCTTGTCGGTTGGCGCCTGTGCTCTTCCGTGCGGCGCGAGCAGGCTTCGCGTGCTCGCGGCATCAGTTCGCCTGCGCATAGGCCGGCTACGCCTGGCCTACGCTCCGGCCCTCGTGGTTGCTATGGCTGGTAGCGGGGATAGGAGGTTCGTGAGCGCCGCGGAGTACCTGCCCGAGCGGCCGTCCCTTCCTGC